>NZ_JBTWND010000002.1:0-214236 GCF_054796155.1 Phyllobacterium sp. K27
AAAAAGCATTCGGCATTTCGCTGCTCTGCAAACATAAAGACGTGTAGCGCCCCGGGAGGATGTAAACATTCCGGTTCAATCGATAGCAACCGAGTTGTTTTGAAAGGAAGCCAGTGAATACCGTTGGCGCACCTGAGCGGCGACTTATCTGCCATCCCGTAGCAGTTGACCACCGTCTGCTGCTTGTTGCCGTCGTAGAGACAGATGGGCACGTTTCAAAGCATGCCCTCCAAAAAGTAGGACGGAGCAATGCCTTCCCGCAACCGGCCGTCATCGATAATCCTATTCCGGATGTTCTTGAAGATGCGGACGGCGGGCTTGGAAATAGCTATGCCTTCGCGATAAGTGAGATTTCCAATGGCCGGGTACGCGATGTACTCACAATGCTCTGCATAGGCCAACACGTCCTGCGTTCGTTTCATTCGCACCAACTCCGGCGCGGCGACGAGCATATCGCCCACCGATCGCCGGTCGCGGTTGACGATCCTAACCTTGCGACCGAAGCGATCTTCCTCACTGGCGTGTCGATGTCGGCGATCCTGTTTTTTACCTTGGAACCAGAACGTATCGCCGTCCACCACGCAGGTGACGCGTTGGCCGCTTCCGCAGATAGCGAATGCTTAGTTTTGAGCTTCTCGGTTGTTGGGTTGACCCCGCAGATGCGAATCGGCAGATTGCCATGGTCGATAGGGTGGCAACGGCGGGCAAAATTTTCAATCTGTCGTCTCCTCAATTCCTGTTACGGGGCCTGTCACATTGGCTCCCGACACTTTCATGGCTTGCCTGTGAAACCGGTTTCCCCCCACAGACGCTCTCATATCCTTCCGTCTGAACCAGATGGCGCGTCCGCAGCGCAACGGTGCATTGCTAGCGGTGAAAACGATCTGCTCGTCGCTGCGCATGCGCAGCACTTCGTGCGGCAGAATCAGCGGGCGGCGGGTCAATTGCTTCGACCGCGACCGGACGATCCTTTCATTCCGGAAGAGCGGTTTGTCTGGTCTACTTCGACCGTGGTGTCGCCGCATCGTTTGGAAATATACTCGGCCGTCTCAGGGTCATTGATCGCCGCAAACGAGATCCAAGATGCGGACTCGAACCATTTCGAACTGGCGTCACGGCCGCCATAAGCTTCTCGCATCTGGCCGATCGACTGGAAGATCAGCGCCAGGCTGATGCCGTACTTGCGGCCGGCGTCACGGGCCGTTTCCAAGATACGCAAATATCCGAGGCATGCTACTTCATCAAGGAGGAAAAGGGTGCGGCCCATGACCTCACCGTTGCGGTTGTAGATCGCATTGAGAAAGGAGCCGATAACCACCCGCGCCAATCCCGGATGCGCTTCCAGAACCTTCAGGTCAAGAGCGATGAAGATGTCCGTGACGCCTGCTGCCAACTCATCGGTCGAGAAACTGTTGCCCGACACAAGGGCGGCATAGTTCGGATAGGAAAGCCAGTGGGTTTCTTTCACCGCATTGGCGTACACGCCAGAAAAAGTCTCTGGCGTCATGTTTACGAAGACCGCGACGTTCTCGCGCACGAAGGTGGAGTCGGACTGTTCGTAGATTCGCGTCAGCCGTTCTCTCAGTTTAGGCTCAGGCTCCGAGAGGTTGGCCCGGACACGGCGCAGCGTCTGATCCTTTGCGTCGGTGTGTCCGGACAGGCAGACGTCGGCGATCAGCGCGGTCAGGAGCTGCATGGCCGACGCGCGGAAGAAGTCGTCGCGGGCAGATGCAGCACGTGCATTGTCGGTCATGATCCATGTCGCGACCGCGACGATGTCCTCTTCCTTTGTGCCACCGAACCGGCCGATCCAGTCGAGGGCATTAAAACCGGTGGCTGGGTTGCCGGGATCGAGCACGATCACCTTGCGGCCAGGCTTCCGTCGATGCTCGATGACCATCGGCGCCACTTCGCTCGACGGATCGAGCACGACCAACCCGCCGCCCCATTTAAGCGCCGTCGGGATCGTTACGGACGTTGTCTTGAAACCGCCGGAGCCCGCAAAGACGATAGCGTGCGATGAGCCGAACGAGCCATCGAAGCAGAGCAGCGGCGACTTGCCGCCGACACCCCAGCTCTGCGGCTTGTCGGTGCGGAACGCCAAGGCTGCAACACTGTCGCGATCAACGCGGTATCGTTCTCCGACCACAATGCCGCCCGCGTCCGAAAACAGCTTCCCGGCCTCCTGCATGCTCATCCAGTTTGCATCACCGTACACGGCACGTTTGCCAGCGATGCGTGTTGGTCGTGCTCGAGCAAACGCTGCATTGCCTTTGATGGCTACGCGTACCGCAAACACTCCGCTGAACAATGCAGCGCTTGCGCCAACCATGGTCGCAGGATCGGCATAGGCAAGAACCGATTGCCCTGATGGCACGCTGCTGGAGATGCTAGCGAGGCGGATCGCTTCCCGGGCGACTGCGATGAACATGACCGCGCCGTTTCCGGCAATCACGCTCAGCGCGGCGACCTTGATATTTGCCACGCCGTTCGCAGCAAACAGCGAGGTGACGCCGAGCGCGGCAGCCGCGACATAAGGCAGGGCAAGGCCTGCCCGACCGAGGAAAAGCTTTGCCTGCGCGCTCGTTCCAGACGCCGCCAGCCGGTGCTCCATGCCAGTTGTCCCGGCCATCGCGGCCAACATGATGACCGCTGGAAGTATCCCGAGAAGCAGCCTATTCGCTGTCATTACTGAAGGCCTCCGCTCCGAGGGCAGTCAGTCGCGATCGCTCGGCGTCATTACCTTTTATCCGGTGGCTGGCTTCGATCAACAGACCGAGCAGAAGTGCCCGCTTCTCGTAGCGCAAGCCAGCCTTTACGATCAGCCCGCCGAGTTCGATTTTTTCGCGCGTGTCCTTTTTGCGCGCTTCCGTCGTCAACCCCTTCGCCATACGCTCAAGCCTCATCAGGCCCGCCCGCATCCGTGCCAGACGCGAGCGTCGAAGTGGCCTCGCTGCCGGTCCGGCCGCCGGTGGGATTTTTTCTTGCCGTTGCCGTCTCCCGACTGCCGCGAAACCTTCCGCGAACTCCTCGAGGGCCGACTGAAGCTCTGCCTCCTCCTCGATTTCAATCTCACCAATGCTGCCAGCCTTCAGCGCGATCCGGCCGATGCGTTCGGCGTCGCGTGTTTCGGCGGCTTTCAACTGGTCCTGCAATCTGGCGATTTCCTCCCTGATCTTCGATGATGGCTTCTTCATTCCGGATGCTCTCCTTGAGGTCTTTGGCGTTGCTGTTGCGACGCCGAGGATCCCCCGGATGCTCGAGAAATGGAATCTGCAGATCTGCAGATCGGCAAAGCCGATACTTTGGTGGATGATCCCGCCGTTCCGAAGGAGCGGTTTCAAGGGCGCAATTATACGTCCCTGATGCGACGTGGTTGCTTTCGGCCCTGGCGGGGCCGGGTAGGACCGCCACTCCTGACGAACAGGTTCTAACCGGGAGTGTCTCACGCCGTGGCCATCGCTCATTTTTCAGCCAGCATTGTCAGCCGCGGCGACGGCCGCAGCGTAGTGCTGTCTGCGGCCTACCGGCATTGTGCGAAAATGGAATACGAACGCGAGGCCCGCACCATTGACTACACCCGCAAACAGGGGCTGCTGCACAAGGAGTTCGTTCTCCCCGCGGATGCCCCAAAATGGGCCCGGACCCTTATCTCTGATCGCTCTGTATCGGGTGCAGTCGAAGCATTCTGGAACCGGGTCGAGACTTTCGAAAAACGGGCCGATGCGCAGCTTGCCCGCGATCTGACTATTGCGCTGCCGATGGAGCTCACGCCCGAACAGAATATCGCGCTGGTCCGGGATTTCGTGGAAACGCACATCCTGTCGAAAGGCATGGTTGCTGACTGGGTCTACCACGACAACCCAGGTAACCCGCATATCCACCTGATGACGACATTGCGCCCGCTGACGGAGGGAGGGTTCGGCGCAAAAAAGGTTACGGTCCTTGGCGACGACGGACAGCCGATTCGCACGAAATCCGGCAAAATCATCTACGGACTCTGGGCCGGATCGACCGACGACTTCAATGTCCTCAGGGACGGTTGGTTCGGGCGGCTGAACGATCACCTGGCGCTCGGCGGTATCGATCTCCGCATCGATGGCCGGTCCTACCAAAAGCAGGGCATCGACCTCGAACCGACCATCCATCTTGGTGTCGGGGCCAAGGCGATCGAGCACAAGGCAGAAAGCCAGGGCTCGCGTCCAGAGCTTGAGCGGATCGAGCTGAATGAGCAGCGCCGCGCGGAAAATGCGCGCCGTATCCTACGCAATCCGGCGATTGTGCTTGACCTCATCACCCGCGAGAAGAGCGTTTTCGACGAGCGCGATATCGCCAAGGTTCTGCATCGCTATGTCGATGACCCGGCTGTCTTCCAGCAACTGATGTTACGCATCATCCTGAACCCCGAGGTTCTCCGTCTGCAGGGGGACACGATTGAGTTCGCGACCGGAGAGAAGATGCCCGCCCGTTATTCGACGCGGGCGATGATCCGGCTGGAAGCGACGATGGTGAGGCAGGCGTTATGGCTGTCGAATCGGGACGGGCATGCTGTCCTTGAAGCTGCTCTGGCAACAACGTTCCGGCGGCATGAGCGGCTCTCGGAAGAACAGAAAACCGCGATCGCGCGGATCGCCGGTCCCGCCCGGATCGCGGCCGTGGTTGGACGCGCCGGCGCCGGCAAGACCACGATGATGAAGGCTGCCCGAGAAGCTTGGGAACTGGCCGGATACCGTGTCGTCGGCGGCGCGCTTGCCGGGAAGGCGGCAGAGGGGCTGCAAAATGAAGCGGGGATCCATAGCCGGACCCTCGCGTCGTGGGAGCGGCGCTGGAATCGGGGCCGTGATGTTTTGGAAAGCAAAACCGTCTTCGTCATGGACGAGGCAGGTATGGTCGCGTCGAAACAGATGGCCGGCTTTGTCGATACCGTCGTCAGGGCAGGTGCCAAGATCGTTCTGGTGGGCGATCCGGAACAACTCCAGCCGATCGAGGCGGGTGCTGCCTTCCGCGCCATCGTCGATCGCATCGGTTATGCCGAACTCGAGACGATCTATCGCCAACGCGAGGACTGGATGCGCAAGGCGTCGCTCGATCTGGCCCGAGGCAATGTGGAAAAGGCGCTGACCGCTTATAACGCCAATGTCAGGATCACGGGAACGCGCCTCAAGGCCGAAGCGGTCGAGCGGCTGATTGGTGACTGGAACCACGACTACGATCAGACGAAGACAACGTTGATCCTCGCGCATCTGCGCCGCGACGTTCGGATGCTCAATGGCATGGCCCGCGAAAAACTTGTCGAACGCGGCATTGTCGGTGAGGGCCATCTCTTCAAAACGGCTGACGGCATTCGCCAATTCGACTCGGGTGACCAGATCGTCTTCCTGAAGAACGAGACCTCGCTCGGCGTTAAGAATGGCATGATCGGCCACGTCGTTGAAGCCGCTCACAATCGCATCGTTGCTGCTGTAGGTGAGGGCGATCAACGCTGGCAAGTTGTCGTTGAGCAGCGCTTCTACAGCAATCTCGATCATGGTTACGCGACTACGATCCACAAAAGCCAGGGTGCGACCGTCGATCGGGTGAAAGTGCTGGCCTCGTTGTCCCTTGATCGGCATCTGACCTATGTGGCGATGACCCGTCACCGTGAGGATCTGCAGCTCTATTACGGGACGCGATCCTTTGCCTTCAATGGCGGTCTTGCCAAGGTTCTCTCCCGCAGGAACGCCAAGGAAACCACGCTCGACCATGAGCACGGGAAACTCTACCGCGAGGCGCTGCGCTTTGCGGAAAGTCGTGGCCTCAACATCGTCCAGGTGGCGCGTACGCTGCTGCGAGATCAACTCGACTGGACATTACGCCAGAAGACCAGACTTGCCGATCTTGCTCAGAGGCTTCGTGCAATTGGTGAGCGCTTCGGCCTTCAACAAATCCCGAAAACCCAAACGATGAAGGAGGCCTCGCCCATGGTCGCAGGCATCAAGAAATATTCCGGTTCCGTTGCCGATAGGGTTGAGCACAGGCTCGACGCCGAACCAGCCCTCAACAAACAATGGGAAGAGGTCTCGACCCGCTTTTCTTACGTCTATGCCGATCCCGAGACCGCTTTCCGGGTGATGGACTTCGATGCGGTTCTGACCGATAAGGAAACGGCCAAACGTGCGCTTCAGACGCTGGCGTCCGATCCGGCGTCGATCGGTCCGCTTAGGGGCAGGACTGGCATTCTCGCCAGCAAGGCCGACCGGGAAGACCGCCGGGTCGCAGAACTGAATGTCCCGGCCCTGACGCGCGACCTTGAGCAGTATCTGAGGATGCGCGGGACTGCCATGCAGCGGCTGCTGGCTGACGAGCGGGCCCTGCGTCAGCGCGTGTCGATCGACATTCCGGCTTTGTCGCCGGCGGCACATGTGGTGCTCGAGCGCGTGCGCGATGCGATCGACCGCAACGACCTGCCCTCGGCCATGGGGTATGCACTCAGCAACCGCGAAACCAAGGCCGAGTTCGACGGATTTAACAAGGCGGTCACCGAGCGGTTCGGTGAGCGGACCCTGCTGGCAAGTTCCGCCCGCAATCCCGACGGCCAGCTGTTCGACAAACTCTCAGAGGGGCTGGCACCTCAGGAGAAGGAACGGCTGAAGGAGGCATGGCCGGTCATGCGCACGGTGCAGCAGCTCGCGGCCCACGAACGCACGGTGCAGTTGATGAAGCAGTCAGAGGAACTGCGTCTCACGCAGCGCCAGAACCCGGTGCTGAAGCAATGACGAGACGGCAGGTGATCTTGGCTCTGGCGGGTGCTGGCGTGGTCGTCTCCAGTCTTGTCGCGGCCGCATATATCGGCGGCTACCGGCTAAACCTGACGCCCAGCGAGCCACTCGGGCTCTGGCGCATCGAGGCGCTTAGCCGCGACGTCGCGACCGGCGATCTCGTCTTCATCTGCCCGCCGGCAACAGTCGCATTTCAAGCGGCCCGCGAGCGCGGATACCTTCGTTGGGGAACGTGTCTCGGTGGCTTTGCACCATTGATCAAAACGGTCGCAGCTCTTGCCAGTCAGCGTGTCCAGATCGGTGGTCAGGTTGTGATCGATGGTCGGCCAGTCGAGGCATCCACCCTCAGAACACAGGACGGGACAGGGCGTGCCCTCGCGCCGGATCCCGGTGGTCCCGTGCCACCGAGACAGCTGTTTCTTCACTCATCTTTTGCGAGCTCCTATGACTCCCGATATTTTGGACCGATCCCTGTTGGCGGCGTGCTTGGGCTTGCCCGGCCGATCCTTACTGTCGATCCCTGAACGCGTGCGCGGACCTCTCCTGATCGGGGTGTCTGTAGCGGTCGGAACGGTCGCCTGGAGCGGAAACATGGCGGCCCTTCCGGTCGCGATGTTCTTCCCATTGCTCTGGGCGAAATCGCCATCACGCGTGGTCGCAGCGGCCGTTTCGGCGAGCTATTTCCTCGCCGCGTCCCGCGGCTTGCCGCAGGGGGTGGCGAACTTTTACGCCGCCGATTTTTGGCCAGGGCTTCTGCTGTGGGTGATGGCGTCTTCGAGCTTTTCCTTGGTGCATGCCGTCCTTTGGACAAGGCAACCGGGAAGGGTGCGGGCGGTGCGCTATGTCGTGGCCATCGTGCTGATGGCTCTTCCGCCATTCGGCATAGTCGGCTGGGCGCATCCGCTGACTGCGGCCGGCGTTCTGGTTCCAGGATGGGGATGGGTTGGACTGGTCGCGACCGCGATCCTGTTGGTCGTCATGACCGGTCGAAGGTGGCAAATTGCAGTCGCAGTCATGTTGGTACTATACGCTTGGTCCGCCACGGACTGGACGCAGCCCAAACTACCAGACAGGTGGAAAGGGGTCGACCTCGCGCTTGGGCAAAATCTCGGTCGCGACGGCTCGATACGCTATCATCGCGATTTGATCGCAGAAGTTAAAGCAAAGGCCGGAGACGCGCGTTTCGTCGTTCTGCCGGAGAGCGCACTGGGATTCTGGACGCCGAGTGTGATGCGTCTCTGGCAAGATGGTTTGCATGGGTCAGGCATCACCGTGATCGCAGGTGCGGCGGTCATCGATGCTGCCGGTTACGACAACGTTATGGTCTCCATCTCAGCTGCTGAGGGGCGTATCCTCTATCGTGAGCGCATGCCGGTCCCGGTCTCTATGTGGCAGCCGTGGCGGGTCTGGATGGGCGAGGACGTCGGCGCGCGCGCTCGCTTTTTTGCCAATCCGATCGTCGATGTCTCGGGTATGAGGATCGCTCCGTTGATCTGCTACGAGCAGTTGATCCTCTGGCCAATCCTGCAGTCGACGCTTCACGCTCCAGACATCATCGTCGCGACCGGCAATGGTTGGTGGACCTCCGGAACGACGATCATCGCCATCCAGCAGGCCAGCGCTGTCGCATGGTCGCGGCTGTTCGGCGTGCCGATCGTCATGGCTTTCAACCAGAACCCACAGGAGTGACCAGATGATCGATGCGGTTCTAATTCAGCAATGCGCCGACAAGGCTCTGAAGCCTGAGATCGCCGAGATGTTTATCGAGCGGGCAGGATCGCGGGATCCGCTTAGCGTTACGGTCCGCTCCGGAAACCGTATCGTGCTCGTGCCGAAACCCGCGACGGCGAACGAGGCTCTAGCACTGATCCGTGACAACCTCGGCCGCGGTACCGTGCGTGTTGGCATCACGCAGTATCCTGCCGGGCTTGGCACCATTGAGGCAGGTCAGTTGAAGCCGGATCTGATCGAGCCTTGCCAGAACATTCGCATGGGCACCGCGCTGTTTGGCAAGGTCTACCGCATCGTCACCAAGTGGTATGGCAATCCAACCAACAAAGAGGTTCTGCCGCAGGTGTTCGATGATGCCATCATCGCGTGGCAGACAGGTTATTTCGAGGGGGTGGCGGTGTTTCAGGCGCGGGTGCCGAAGAGACGAAGCCGGTCGAGCCCGCATCTCTGGATATAGTCGACAGGGATCACCGGCAATCAGGTGACAGAACAGCATCCAGCAACCCCGAACCTCCGACTGATGCGGACAAATTCGACCCGAACAAGGCGGGAATCCGCGTGAATCTTTCGACAATTGGTTCGCAATAACTGAAAGTCGAATGAGTTTGCTGTCCTTCGCCATCCATTTCTGCACTCTTGCACTGGTAAAACAAGTTTGGAGCAATTATAGGTATCGGTGGGGCAGTACGCGCTGCCCCGGGGTGTGGAAACCCCTACTCGGCGGTTGGTGCAGTCCGTTACTGCATCAGAATCCTCTGGCCTTGTGGCCGGGGGCCTGTGACGTATGTCCAGGCACCTCGGTGCTAAAGGTCTCAGGACTGTCCGAGTACAGTTTCCAACCCCCGGCTTGTGGGATCAGGGATTAACGTTTGCGGGGGCGTACCGCAGACAAAACCAGGGTTGGAAAAGCATGGAATCGGAAGACGCGACGCCAAAAGACAAGCTTGAGCTTCGGGCCGCCATTGGGCTCACCCGCGGTTTGCCTTTGGCCGATTTGGAGAGGCTCACAATCACGGCCGTCTGTACTCACCGGCGTTTAGTGGAAAAAGCTGACAAACTCTTTAAGGAGCTGCCGGAAGAGTATCAAGCGGGGAAAGTTACCGGTGGCGCTGACCATCTGAGGTACATTGAAGCCTGTTTGGATATGCATGCCCAAATGTCTGTGGTAAACACACTTGTCGGCATTCTAGGCTACATCCCAAAAGTTTCGGCGGATTAGATCTCAGATCAATTTTCTTCGAATTGCCAGAGCGGTGAGGTGAGTTGTTGTGTGCACATCGAAGCGCTTCTTGGTGTTTGCAAGCTTGACCCGAACAGTGTTGTATTTAACTCCCTCAATTGCAGCCACGTCCTCCATGGACTTGCCAACCTCTATCCACTTGAGGTAGGTCGCCTCCTTCGGATCGAGATAGGCTGCGTCCTCAACAGTGGGTGTCACCCGCAAAAATGCGATGCGGGCATGGAGTTGGGCGACCGCACTCGCGGCGGCAACCGCATCGACCTCCTGGTCGAGGTCGATTGTCGGCCTGTCAGAGGCCATGGTGAACATCGACATCGCACCGTTGGCGGTTTTGACCGGGATGGAGATGCCCGACCGAATCCCGAAATTAGCCGCGTGTGAGTAGAACGACCTCTCGGTTTTTGTAACGCGGGGCATGTCTCGTTCACCCGCCCAAGTGAAAATTCTCTTCAGCGTTCTTCCCCGCTTCACCACCGGATCAAGCGCGAAATAATTCCGTTCGAAATAAAGGGCTTGCCAGTCTGGATGATAGTTGGAGATCGCGAAGGAATGTCCGGGTCGCACACTGAGATAAGCGTAACCACCAAAACCGACCTGTTCGGTTAGACCAGCAAGTGCGTCTTCAAGGTTCCTTTGGTTAGTCTCAATTGCTGTTAGGTCGGTTAACTTGTCCAGCCAATGCTGCATTTGGTCCCTCCGTAATAGGTCAGGTAGAACAGAATCATGAACGGCCTCAATGACTTGAGGGGTTCAGCGGCTTGAATATCTCCCAAAATTTTCTTCAAAATCGCATAAGATGCCTTATGGAACTCATCGATTAAAAGTAATATCCGGACTCGCGCAACTCCACGTCGATCTGCCGGCGTTGCAACTCACTAGTTGCAACATCCCGGACGAGACAGCGAAGAACTGGGCGATCAGATGAGCCCGCGCTCTTCCTCGACCGAAATCTCGTCGAACCGATTCATCGACATCTTCACATTGGAAAGCTCTACACTCGTGCCATCCGCCTTCACGCGGATCTTTGCGTTGTAATCAACCACCCGTTTTACCGGGACCAGAATCTTCATAATCTTGTTTCGCTCCTATTGTTGACGTCCGTTGATACCGCGGTCGCCACTCAGGCGGATACGGTTTTCTCCTTCGTCTAAGCGTTGCTGCCCGAGAGCAGACCTCGACCGATGACCTGCGCCTGTATTTCAGCGGCCCCTTCGAAAATGTTGAGGATCCGCGCATCGCAGAGAATGCGGCTAATTTCAAACTCTTGCGCATAGCCGTTGCCCCCATGAATTTGGAGGCTAAGGTCGGCGTTGCTCCAAGCAACGCGGGCGGCCAATAGCTTGGCCATCCCGGCTTCGACGTCGCATCGTTTGCCGGAATCCTTTTGACGCGCAGCGTGATAAGTGAGCTGTCGGGCCATGAGAATTTCAGCCACCATCAACGCAAGCTTGTCCGCAACGCGCGGAAATTCCAAAATCGACCGTCCAAACTGTTTTCGGTCGGACGCGTAGGATATCCCAAGTTCATAAGCGCGTCGGGCAACACCGAGTGCACGAGCCGCTGTTTGTATTCTTGCGCCTTCAAACGTCTGCATGAGCTGCTTGAAACCGGCCCCTTCGGCGTCCCCCAGTAGTCCTCCGGCCTCAACCCTGCATGAAGAGATCGAAAGCTCATATTCACGCATGCCGCGATATCCCAGCACGGGAATCTCTCCGCCGGAGAGCCACTGATCGGGAAATATCTCCGTGTCTGTGCTGCGGCTCTTGGGAACAAGAAACATGGAAAGCCCGCGATAATCGGCCTTTTCAGGATCAGTCCTTGCAAGGACCGTCATTAGGTCACTGCGCCCGGCGTGTGATCCATGTCTTGTTCCCATTGATCTCCCATGAGCCGTCGTCATTGGGGGATGCGCGGGTACGAAGGCGAGCCAGGTCCGAGCCGGTGTCTGGCTCTGTGAACACAGCAGTGGGCAGGACACTCCCGGATGCGATGCCGGACAACCACCGGGCCTTCTGCTCCAGTGTACCGCTCGAATGAATGAGTTCCCCCGCGATCTCGGAGCGGGTGCCGATCGAACCGGCGGCAATCCATCCGCGGCTCAGTTCTTCGGTTGCAATACACATTGCGAGTTTGCCCAACCCAAGTCCACCATACTCAAGGTCGATGCAAATGCCGAAGGTGCCAAGATCGGCCATCTCGCCAAGGATTTCGTCGGGAAGTAATGCATCCTCCAAATGCCACTTATGGGCGTTCGGTGTGATGCGGTCGTCCGTAAACCTTCGATAAGTCTGGCGCACCATATCAAGTGTGTCGTCGTTGAGATCTTCCGTGATGTTCTGGCCGTCGCGCACCAACTGAATAAGCGTGTGCCGGTTTTCAGCGGTATTGCCGTGCTGCAACAGGTAGGCGACTGCGGGGTCGGAGACGAATCTTTCAGTCAGTTCGATGAGTCCCATCTCGCCCGGGCGAACAATCTCATTCTGGCTCATCGGAATTCCGGAGGCCAAGTGGTGCAGGTATTCGCCTACTCCAATCCTCAAGGCGATATGGTCTATTTCCGCCAGTCGATTATTAGCGGAACTGTCCTGCGCCCAGCGAACCGTTTGCATGATTGCCTCGGCCGTGGTGGCCATCCAAGCAAGGCCATGGATCTCCCGTTGATGCCGGTCAACGGTCTCCCCGGCCAACCGGCCGTTCACTGAAAGGCGAGAACCGATCGCTGAACGCACGTGCATCAGTAAAGTCGATGCGGCTTCCGAAGCCTCACCAAAAAGAGAAAGATCTGTGTTTCCAGAATGGTGCCAATTTGCAGTCAGCATGTTGATCCCCTGCTGTTGGAGTCCACTCGCCTCACCGGGCAGATTGGACAACGCCTTCGTCATGTAGTCGGCCGATTTCGTGAGCTGGAAGTCCAAGTACCGATGCCAACACCTCTTCGGTGTGCTCGCCGAGATTTGGCGCGCGGACGGGCGGAAGTCTCTTTGCTCCCGAAAAGCCGGTCGCGGACCCGGGCGTCAGATAGGTTGCACCACTGGGATGCGCGACCTCGGCGAATACAGGGTTTGCGGATGAAACGTCCTTATCCTCGCGCAATGCCTCGCCGACCGTCCGATACTTCGACCAACACACCTGTTGGGCATCGAATCGTAGGGCAAGCTCATCCAATCTTGAGCGTCCCACTGCTGCCTCGACAATGGCAAACAGTCGCTCCCTATGGACAAACCGAACGCCTTCATCCTCAGCAAACGAAACTTTGAGCTCGGTTTCGAGATCGTGGATCTCCTTATTGATCGCGAGCGCTCCAAGAAGGCTGGTCCATTGCTTTGCCGTGATGGCGATGAGCATGAGCCTCTCGCCATCAGCGGTGGCAAAGTCCCTTCCGAAGGCTCCGTACAGTGCATTCCCGTATCTGGGGCGATCGGTCTGAGTTTCGTTGTATTCGGCAATCTGTCCGAGGTGCCCGAGCGTTGTCAGCGCGAGGTCGAAAAGCGGAAGGGTCAGTTCCTGCCCCTGCCCGGTCATCCGTCTTGAACGCTCAGCCGCTAGCAACCCGAATGCGGCATGGACGCCGGCGAGAAGGTCCCAGGCGGGCAGGATGTGGTTTACTGGAGTGTCTCCGAGTTCTTTGGGGCCAGTTAGAAATGGAAATCCGACCGCGCCGTTTACTGTGTAGTCGACGGCCTGCCCACCATCGGCGCGCCCCATGACGCGCACCGTAATCAAGTCGGATCGCTTCTGTGACAGGCGCTCGTGGCCTAGGAAACCGTCCTTAGGAAAGTTGGTAACGAATAAGCCAGCGCCAGGTCCGGGCGCCGTAACGAGGTCCGCCGCCAAAGCACGCCCCTCAGGACGTCGCAAGTCTATTGCGATCGACTTCTTGCCCTTGTTCATTCCCTCCCAGAAAAAACTGGCGCCATCGGACCCCTTCGGCCATCGTCTGAAATCTGGTCCACCACCAAGCGAGTCGAAACGGATCACTTCCGCGCCTAACTGGGCCAGGTGCATTCCGCAAGACGGCGCGGCTACAAAGGACGAACCCTCAACAACGCGAAGATCAGATAAAACTTGATACATGGTGGGCGCTACCTGTGTCGTTCGGGGAGGACGACCAGCGCTGCGGCAAATCGCGAGTTGTCCCACCGAGGCCGTTTCGCAAACGACAACCGCTGGCACCTTAAACTTTTACACTCTCCGTCCATGGAGTCCTCCATTGCGACACCACTGGATGCGAACGTCGACAACATTCCACCGGGAACGCACGAGTGAGCGCATGCGGCGCCGTAAGCATTAGGTGCCGAAAAACAGAACCGCGAAGCTCATCATAGATTTGAATTCTGTATTCATCAAGAGAATAACTAATTTGTTTTCGAAGAGAGACTTTCTGTTACGACGTCGGGTAATGGCGATTGGTATTTCCTGGCGATGCGTCACTTGCGTCAAAACGTTGACTGGGCTGACCGTCAAAGCCAGTCTGCTCGTTCTCATGCGTCCGCAGCCGGAAGAGCCAGCCTACGACGATAGCGGCCATGGCTCTGCTCATAATCTGCAGTGTGGAGAGGGCACATGAACACACAAAGCCTTCTCGAAGTGTCGGCTAATCAAGCTCAGGTCGTAAGCTTATTGCTATTTTTGCCGCCGAGCGGCATCCCCGTAGATTGATAAATCATACCGGGATGGAAATGTTCGACGCGCCTCGCGCCGGTGAGCGCCTGCACGACATCGAGCTCTTGCTTCAATATTGCAAGGGCATGAGCAACAGCGTCTTCTCCACCTGACGCAAGCGCATAGAGGGTCGCCCGACCGACCTGGACGGCATTGGCCCCGAGGGCCAGGGCGCGCCCAATATCGGTCCCGCTGCGGAACCCGCTATCAATCAATAGCGACAGCCGACCCGCCGCTCAGACACGAATTCTGGCAGGACATCGATTGTAGAAGCGGCGCCGTCAAGTTGGCGCCCGCCGTGGTTGGAGATCACCAGGCCATCCACGCCAATCTTGAGTGCCTGTTTTACGTGCTGCGGATCGAGAACGCCTTTGATGATAAGTGGTTTTTTCCAGCGGTCACGGAATCGAGCGATATCGTCCCAGCTAACTGAAGGGTCGAGCTGGCTTTGCATCAACTGAGAAATGGTTTTATTCTTCTCCAGCCCAAGTTCGGCAGCCATGACCTTGAGTTGAGGACTGCCGCCTCGCGCCATCCGCAGGGTCCAGGCAGGATGCAGAAGGAGGCTGAGCACCTTTGCTGAAGTCCAATTGAATGGAAGCGAAAACCCGTTGCGGACATCTCTCAGCCGTCTTCCTACGACCGCACTGTCCACCGTAATCTGTAGTGCGTCGAAGCCGAGGGCGTCCGCTTTTTCCATGATCCTCTGGCTGAAACTTCGATCCTTGAAGATGTAGAGCTGCATCCACTTCGTGTCGGTTGCTTCGGCGACCTGCTCCAGAGTGCAGGTCGCGGCCGTGCTCATGACAAACGGGACACCGGCTTTGCCTGCCGCACGAGCCAGCGCAACGTCGCCGGCTGGCCAAATCGCGCCGGCAAGTCCCGTTGGCCCAATGATCAACGGCATCGCATAAGTCTTGCCGAAAAGCGTCGTGGTCAGGGCTCGGGTCGCAACGTCGACGGGCGCGGATGCGAGCAACCGCACGCGATCCAGAGCATCGCGATTGTGCCTAAGGGTGTCCTCCCGATAGGCACCTCCGTCCACGAACTCAAATACCATTTTGGGCAACGCCCGCCTGGCGGCTTCGCGAAAATCCGCAATGGACTGAGGCTGGCTGGACTGACCGTTCATGAAAATTTCCACTTCATTCGAGGGCGGTCGAGTCGAAGCCTCCCCCGGGAGGTTACCTGACATCACCCCGCTTTCGAATGTCCTCACAAAGTTGATGACAATCCCTTTAAACGTCTATAACTTTGAATTCGGTATTCATCAAGAGAATAAAACGAATGACATCGAATCCCCGAAATTTCCTCGAAGGCCCTCGAACATCGTTGCCAAAAAGAACGGACGGCTGGCACCGCCCTACAAGTCTGAGCCTAACTTCAGGCGGCGATAACGCATATTTCGTCGATCTCTATGCTCGATATAAGAGGGATCCGAATTCGGTTCCGGCAGATTTGGCAATTCACTTTCAAGAGATCGACGGTGACGTTGCGGAAGCAAAATTCTTAACTGGCGAGCACTTGGTGGCGAATCTAATCGATAGCTATCGACGTTTCGGTCACCTCGAGGCGCAGATTGATCCGCTCTCGCCAAACAATTTTCGAAATGCCCGTCTCGAACTGCTCAGGGCGGAGGTTCAATCCACAAATGGCCCGTCATTGGCTCTGACTATTGGAGCATCTCCGCGATCCGCCACCCCAGTAGAAACGGATAGCCTGTTGCGCTCGATCTACGTCGCCTCAACTGGGTTAGAAGCGGACCATATTAACTCCGACGAGGAGCGAGGCTGGCTCTACGAAGCCTTTGAAAAGACATTTCTCTCCGAGCCAGATGACGACCTTCTTTTCAATTCCCTCGAATCCATCGTTCTGGCCGATGAATTCGAAACAGCCATCCGGATGAAATTTCCGGCGAAGAAGCGTTTCGGAAGCGAGGGATCTGAATCATCCATTGTGTTCGTTCGCGAGCTTCTTCGTTTCCTCCCGGAGACGAATACCAAGCGAGTGGTGATGGGCGGCATGCATCGCGGCCGGTTGGCGCTTCTGGCCGCTGCACTGAAAAAGAACCCGGCGACACTGATCGCGGAAATTATCGGCAGGGACCTGACGGGTGATACTGTGTTCACCGGCGACGTGCCTTACCATTTGGGCTACGCGACGGATGTGACAGTTGGAAAACACCCGATCGATGTCACGCTTTTACCCCATCCTTCACATCTTCTCGTCGTCGCACCCGTTGCTTTGGGTCTTGCTCGCGCTGTTTCAAAGAGAGATGGTGCGATTATCGAAGATACAGCGTGCATTCTCCTTCACACGGATGCAGCTTTTTCCGGACAGGGCGTGGCCGCCGAACTCCTGCAGATCGGCGGCCTGGAGGGCTACAGCTGCGGAGGCTCGATCCATCTCGTCGTGAACAATCAGATCGGCTTTACAACCCTGCCGTCGGAGGGACGAACCGCACGTTACTGCACCGATTTCGCCAAAGCGGTCGAGGTTCCCGTACTCCATGTCAACGCCGACGATCCGGTCGCCGTTGCTCGTGTGGCACAACTGGCTGTCGCTTGGCGGGACCGGTTTAGAAAAGACATTGTCGTCGACATGGTCTGTTATCGCAGGTTCGGACACAATGAACTCGACGAACCCCGGTTCACCCAACCTGAAATGTGGAATACGATTGATGCCACCCACCGGTCCGGAAGATTCTGACGTCGAGGCTCGAGAAGCAAAAGCCTGACATCATAGTTCGAGCGGAAGCGGTCGGACAGGTATTCCAAAACCAGATGAAAATCGGGTTCGAACTTGCGGCTGAGCTAAATCCGAACGAACAGCCATTCCAGTCAGATGCATGGGCTCACCTGGCCGAAGCGACCGAAACCGATCTAAACAAGGATGTCTCGACGGGGATCGAGATGGACCGACTGCGAGAGATCGGTATCTCGACGTCTCTTCTGTCGGATGTGAGCGTCAATGCCAAGGTCGAAAAGTTTTACTCGGCGCGCAGCGAGAGCTTAATCGACGGCGAGGGTATCAACTTTGCTACGGCCGAAGCGCTGGCGTTTGCGACGCTGCTCTCGGAAGGCTCTAATGTCAGATTGTCAGGCCAAGACGCAGTTCGGGGAACTTTCGCGCAGCGGCATCTGGCCGTCCACGACCGAAAAAAAGGCGGGATACGCTTTCCGCTTTAGTTTCCACCCGGGAAAATTCTCGCCTCGAGCTGATCAACAGTCCTCTGTCCGAGTACGGCGTTCTTTCGTTCGAATATGGCCATAGTCTTTTGGATCCCAACCAGTTGACCATCTGGGAGGCACAATTCGGCGATTTTCTGAATGGCGCTCAAGTTGCTGTCGATCAGTACATCGTCTCGGCCGAGTCGAAATGGCGGTTGCGATCCGGACTGGTCATAATGCTCCCGCACGGCTTGGAAGGCCAGGGACCTGACCATTCATCCGCGCGGATCGAGCGGTTAACTCAGCTTTGTGCCAATGGAAACATCATCGTTGCTCAACCGTCGACGCCCGCAAATCTATTTCACCTTCTTCGACGCCAGGTCCGCGCCCCTTGGCGCAAGCCGCTGTTCATTATTTCACCGAAGTCGCTACTGCGCGCCAAAACCGCCGCATCTCCGCTGTCGGCTATGGCGGAAGGCACGACGTTTCTTCCAGTCATTAGCCCCTTGTGTGAAGCTCCTCTCGGCGTTCGTCGGGTTGTATTCTCATCTGGCAAAATTTCCTACGACCTCGAGAGGGAGCGGGAAGCCACAGGTCTACAGAACCAAATTCATCCAATCAGGATCGAACAAATTTATCCCCTTGCGAGGAAGCGCATCCTTGAGATAGTCACTGCCTTCAAGAACGCTGAGTTTGTTTGGCTCCAGGAGGAACCGGAAAATCAAGGCGCTTGGCCGTATCTGCGCGACGAACTGGCTAAATCGGGCGTGAAGTGGTCCGAAAAAATGCCGGTGGTCGCTCGTCCGTCAATGCCAGTGTCTGCTGGTGGTTCAATCGAACGCCATGAGCGAGAGCACCGTATTTTGATGGACCGCGTATTGGATTTCGGTCACAGCAATGCGGGAAACGTGAACGCACGATAACAGGTCACCGAGATATCGTCCACGTCATACCTATGGCGGATTTGCCTTTGGCGCCTTTCGGCGGGCAGCTCGCGTTGCCGTGGCACGTCCAGCGTCATTCTCGAGACTTTCGGCAATCATCGTCGCCGTGCGCTGCAAGGGGGGAAGAATCTGCGAAAGAATTCTCTTCCGCTGGCCGGCGGTTCTCAACACGAGGCTGCTTAGACCAGCAACGACTTGCCCTTCAACAATTATCGGGACTGCAACAGCCCAGATTTGAGAATGATAGATGTCATTTAAGTAGGCTTCTTCCGCGAAAGCGAAACCGTCCTCTCTGGCTGCATTGAGCTTTTCATCCAGCCCGGCGAGAATCTTCGGGTTGGTATCCCAACGGCTGTCTGAGGTTCTCAGTGCGGCGAGAACTTCCTCGCGCTCCTGAGACGGTAAATAGGCCAGATAGACCAGCCCAACGCCTGTCGCCAAAAGCGGTATTCTTGCCCCTAGACGACCCGGAATGGACATACCGTGAGCGCTGCGGTTGGTGTACGCGATCGTCATCGCACCCTGCGCGTACGTTGCGAGGTTAGAGGGCCAGCCGATCTCGGCACGGAGGCTCTCGATCAGTGGGCGTGCGAGTTGCACAAGACGTGAGGTCGCGTCGAACCCGCGGCTCAGGGCCAGGGTTCGCGCGGTAACTCCATAGAGAGCCGTCTCTTCAAGGCGGTAGATGTATCCAGCGCTCATGAGAGTCTCGAGTGCTCTGACCGTGGTGGGCTGAGGCAACCTGGTCTGTTTCGAAATACTAGTCGCATCGATCGGACCTGCCTCGCTGATCAAACGCAATATATCCAAGCCTCGAATGAGGGCCCGCACGGGCTCAAAAGACGGCATTCATTTCCTTTCTCGTCTTCAGCACGAAGACCCTGCGCACAAAACTAGAAGCTCCTGCCGACGGCAATTATCACAACCAGTTCACTCAGTGAATAAAAATTGCTCCGGGATAACAGGGCAAGGATCGGGCGTCGTCACATTAAAGTATGCAATTGCAAAACTTATGGCGCCAAGTCGCTTCTGAAAAGAGCATACATATCTTGACTTAGGCTTCTTGTGAAATGAATAGTATAATCATTAAATGAATAAAACTGGCGCGCGAATCGCATTGAGAGCGCACTTGTCTTAGCGAGCCTTGGAGCAGACCTAAAAATTGGAACCACACGTGACATCGAATCCCGAGACTGTCGGCGCCTCAGAGGCGGTAGGCCGGAGACAACAAAATCGCGAATGGATCACTCGTAACAAGGCCGAGGCTTTGGCTAGCACTCTCGACCTCGACGGAATACCAAATGGCGGCACCGTGCTGCCACCCGCTTGGCACTGGATCTACTTCAACTCCTTGGTTCGCCGCCGCGAGGTCGGTGCTGATGGCCACCCTAGGCTCGGGAGTTTCTTGCCGGATGTTGGCCTTCCACGACGAATGTGGGCGGGCGGCCGGATCGTCTATCACGCGCCCCTCAAGATTGGTGTTGAGGCTGAGCGGCAGAGCGAGATAGTCGCTGTTTCTGCCAAGAAGGGTCGCGCCGGACGGCTCCTGTTTGTTACGGTGCGACACCAGATATTTGCGGACAGCGTCCTGTGCATCGAGGAAGAACAGGACATCGTGTACCGTGAACCACTCGCGGCCGGGGCGTCAGCGCCGCCTCCAACGTTGGTGTCTGACACTGCGGAATCCTCGGAAATAATGAAACCTGATCCGGTGCTCCTTTTCCGCTACTCTGCCCTAACTCTCAACGGACACAGGATCCATTATGACCGAACCTACGCCCGCCAAGGGGAAGGGTATCCTGACCTGGTGGTCCATGGACCGCTGATCGCTACTTTGTTGCACGGGCTCGCAGTCAGATCCAAGAGCGACGTGCGGCTCTTTCGCTTCGATTACCGCGGTATGGCTCCCCTGTTTGTCGATCAGGATCTCTACCTTGAGGCGGGTCCCGGAGGCACCGGGGACGAACTGAAACTCTGGGCGCGAGGTTCCAGTGGCGGACTGGCGATGCAAGCACAGGCAATTTTTGTCTAAATGAAAGGCCAAGGCGATGGGTCTACCTTCCAGCTATCTTTTCGTCGTCCCAGGCAATCGGCCCGATCGTTTTGAGAAGGCGGTTGCCTCGGGTGCCGACAGCGTCATTCTTGATCTAGAGGACGCCGTTCCACCTGGAGACAAGGATCTCGCCCGCGACGCTGTCGTGCAATGGTTTCGCCAAGGTGGGTCAGGTGTGGTGCGGATTAACGCGGAGAGCACGGACTGGTTCGAACGCGACATGGCCGCGTTGGCAAGCTGTCCAGGTGTTGAGATTATGGTGCCCAAGGCGACCCCTCGAACGATCGCTGCGGTCAAACTGACCGATTACCCGCTAATCCCATTGATCGAAACCGTTGAAGGCCTGGTCGAAATAAACTCAATCGCGTCGGCCTCTTCGGTAAAAAGGCTCGCTTTTGGCAATCTTGATTTTTCCAGCGATGCGCGCATGGAATGTGTGCCGGCCACCCTTGACTTCGCGCGCTTCCAAATTTCGATAGCTTCTCGTTATGCGAATCTTCCACCGCCAATCGATGGCGTTACGCCGTCGATCAATGATGATGATGCGTTGGCGAACGACATATTTCGAGCGCGACAGTTCGGCTTTTCGGCCAAGCTTTGCATTCATCCACGGCAGGTTGGTGCGGTTAAAGCGGGATTCCAGCCTACTGAAGCCGAGATCGCCTGGGCAACGGGTGTCGTCTCTGCTTTCAAGAATGCCAAGGGTGGCGTGGGTCAGTTTAAGGGCAAGATGATCGACAAGCCAGTGGCCGATCGCGCCGACTACATCCTGAGTTTGGTCGCCGGGGTCATTCATGAGCGCGAGACAGACTAGCACCACCCGACTCGTATCGTTTGCGCGCTGAGAGATGCATCTCGGACTGCTATGAGGACTGCTCGGCGACAGGACGGGCCGGCTGTTGGGGATGTGACGCTGTCGACAGAGGTTTCATCTAGCTTTTAGCGCCAGGGGACAGTTGACGGCTTCCGGCCCGGGGAGTTCCCTGTTGCAAAGGCCAGTAGCGCTGCGGAACAAAGGGCACACAGGCCGCTCAGCGCTATGGTGACCGTGTAATCGTGGAAATGATCGTAAAGAAGTCCGGCGACGCTCCCGCCCCCAATTGCTGCGACCCCAACAGCAATGTAAAGGGCGCCCAAAATTGCGCCGAGATTTCTCGTTCCAAACCAATCTGCAGCGACGGCTGGATAGAGCGAGATGCATCCGCCATTTGCCGCACCGAATAAGAGGGCGAACAAGGAGAGGCTGACCATCCCTTGTGCGGTAAGCCAAAGTCCGTTCAACACGCCAAGCGAGATCGTGAGCCACAGAAGCAGTCGGCGAGCACCGAGCCTGTCCCCCACGCCACCAAGAAACAATCGCCCGCCGACGTTCCCGACACCAATAAGGCCGATAAGTAGATTGGCTTCGATCGGTGTAGCGCCAATCCCTTGCGCAAACGGATTGATATGAACCAGACCGACGAAGAGCCCTACCGAACCCAAAAAAATGGCCCCAAAATACCACCAAAAGCGTGTTGTGCTCAAAGCCTCGAACAATAAAATGCCGTCCACAGCATTCGGTTCCGGAGGTAGGATAGTATCCCCATCGGGTAATAGTCCGACCGATTGTGGCGACGAATGAAGCACCAGTGCCGAAGATAGACCAGCTATTGCGATGGCGATTGCAAATATTCGCATGGTGTCTTGCCAGGTAAAATACTGCATCAGCAAGCCGGCAACGTTTGGTCCGACGAATATGCCAACGCCGGTTCCCGCGAGCGCAATACCCGAGGCCTTGCTCCGGCGCTTTATGAACCAGCGCTGGACGGCGCTGATGGTGGGTACGTAGACAAGACCAACTCCCAGGCCGACGAAAAGGCAGAACAACGTCATAAAGATTTGGAGGGATTGTGAAGCAAAACTGCTTAGCAGAAAGCCGGCAGCGAGGAAGACGATACCAAGTGCGATGATGCCGCGGGTCGAGTAACGGTCGGCGAACGACCCAGAAAAGACACCAATGAAGTAGGAGAAAAAAGCCGTCATGGAGAACGCAGATGCTACGGTGAAGCGATCTGCCGCGAAGTTTCTTTGAATCTCGGTGAAGAAGGCTCCAAAGGAATATGAAGCTCCGAATGTGACCATCAACAGAACGTTGGCCGCCGCAACGACATACCACCCATAGAATTGTTTAGGCCGCATAGCTCAATCCTTTTCGCATCGTAAGAGCCCCAACGGCACCAAGTGTTTCGCGCGTCCGAACACGGTGAGCAGATGCGTCTGCGTCCAGACGCGCCAGGGCGCCAGCAAATGTTTAGCTTGAGCAGCCACCTGCTATATTGGGTTCTCAAGCCCAGCCGACTGCTCAATTGGCTTGAGGAGCGCCTGCCAGACCCGATCGTCCCAACAACAGCGCAGAGAGAGCCGTCAACAGACACATGAGTCCGGCAATCTGAAGTGCCGGTACGTAGGTTCCGAAGTCGCTCTTGAGGAAACCGGCTCGTGCCGCCATCCAGCTCGCGATGCTCTGCGAGAACATTCTACTTCCTCGCCTTGGCGAAAACTCATTCGTGGTCTTGCTCATCGCAGCCCTTCCCACCCATGAGTCAGCGCTTCCGGAGAACCGGCTTACGTTCATCGAGAGCGACAGGCAAAATTTAAGCCTCGGATCTTTTCAAAATCACGGGTGTCGGGGCCGAAAGGTATTGGTTAACTCGGTCGTCGCGGCGCCTAGACCGTGACGCGGGATTTCAGGAACAAGTCCAAACCGACAACCTTGTCTAAAACAACAATCGCGATGATCGAGATGACTATGTAAATCACCGCGACGGCGGCGAGATCAGGCGTCACGTTCGATCGAATCGAAAGGAACATTTGAACAGGAAGCGTCATGGTCCGCTTGCTCACAAGCAGCAAGCTCACCACAAATTCGTTCATTGCCAAAATAAACATAAGCAAAGCACCCGTCACGATCCCGGGCGTGACGGCCGGAACCGTTACGAAGAGAAAGCTTTGCAATGGCGGCGCGCCAAGATTGGCTGCTGCGTTCTCTAGATCGAAATCCAGTGCATTGACGCTCGCCGCGACGGCCCAGATCATAAATGGGATGTTGATCGCGCAAAGTGCCACTCCGACACCCCAGAGATTGTCTACTAGGTTTATTTCGCCATAAAGGACCAGAAGACCGATGCCCGACACAACCACGGGGATCGTAAAGGGCAGCAGCAGGTACAACTTGAAGACTCCGGCGAAGCGGATCCGATATTTGTTCATCGCCAACGCCGCGAGCGTCCCGACTGGGATCGCCAATGCAGTACATATCGTTGCCACCATCAAGGAGCGCATCATGGCCGACTGAATATCGGAATGATTCACCAGAGCTTTGTACCACTTAAGTGAGAATCCCTGGGGCGGGAATTGCAGTATCTCGCCGCTGGTAAACGAGGAGATTACCACAATGACTGTTGGAATGGTCAGGAATAAGACCACAAATATCGTGCATCCGCCAAAGATGATCCGCCGAAGTGAAGCTCCTCTCATTTTGCTCTCCTTCTGAACAACGCAGGTCGGTCGAAGGCTGCCATGATCGCGACAACCATCAAGGTTCCCACAACAACAAGCACGACCATGAATGCAGATCCCAACCCCCAGTCCGATAGACCGAAGAACACGTCGTAGACGAGGTTTGAAACGAAATCGAATGTGCCGCCGCCCATCATCGTCGGCATCGCATAGTCCGTCAGCGATAGTGTGAAAACGACGATCGTCGCCGCGACGATACCGGGCTTCGCCATAGGAAACACGACCTGGATCAAAGTCTGATACCACGACGCACCCAGACCTTCTGCGGCCATTTCAATCTCTTCAGGGATTGAGGTCACGGCGGGAGCCATCATTAGAACCGAGAATGGAAGCATGTACTGGGATAATCCGATGACGACTGCTGTTGGCGTATAAAGAATCTTTACCGCTTCGAACCCGCCGAGACTCAGCATTTCGTTAACTAGTCCGTGTCGACCCAAAACCACGATCCAGCTGTATGCACGCACCACTGATCCGATGAAGAAGGGGACGAACAGACAGAATAAGAGGATGCGCCGGACGAGCGCTGACCGGGTCCGGACCATGACGTAAGCGTACGGGAATGAGAGCGGCACGGTAATTGCGGTCACGATAAGCGAGTAGATAACCGAACGTTGAAGCACTGTGGCGAACACCGGCTGGGCGAGGAGCTGCTCGTAGTTAGCGAGCGAAAATTCGTCCGAAAGCAGGAAAGTGCTACGGTCCAACTGGTGAAAGCTGTTGACGAACATCAACATCATGCCGGCTGCCAGAAGACCAACCAACAGGCACGCCGGGATCAACCAGACGTAAGGGGCTGCATGACGCAAGTTGGGGCCGACGATTCTCGAAAATATCGACTCGATAAAATCGGCAACCCGCCACCTGATGGGCAATCGGTAGGAGCGTGTAATGGAAATAGTCACGTCATTTTCCCCCAACAAATGGCGAGGCGGCATCGAACCGCCTCGCCACACTTGCGTTAGATGTTCATGATGGATTTGAAGCGGAGCACCCACTTGTCGGAATTGTCTGCTTCTATCCCTGCGGGAATCAGGACGAGCCTTTTGTAGTCCTCCTCCTTGGACGGATAAGCCGGGTCGTTGGCGAACTCGGCAGGAGCCTTGAAGCTCTTGTTCAGACTTGGATTCCCTAGCGCGTCACACCATTTTTGACTGGGTTCATCCTGCATCGCGAAATTGATGTACTGCTTCGCCCAGTACTCTTCGTTCTCTGGGAGGCCCTTTGGAACCCAAAGGCAATCCGTCGTCGCGTAGGCGCCTTCCTTCGGTACGGTCCAGGCAATATCTCCGCCTGAACGCTTATAGTCGACCATGTCGGCAATCGCGTTCATCGAGATGTCAAACTCACGCTGCTGGCCCCACCTGGTAATATCCTCGTCCTTACCGAGAAGTGGCTCCTGCGCCCGAAGGGACTCAATCCACTTCCATCCCTTCTCCATATTGTCAGGATAGTCTGCGAGCGTTCCGCCGGCCGCGATTTGGGCAATTTGGATCGTACCGTTTCCACTCGAGAACAGTGCCAGCCGGCCTTTGAATCTCGGGTCCAGGAACGCTTGCCAACTGTCGGGCGCGCCATTGGGGAATTTGCTGGGGGCATATCCCATGCAGTACACATAGATGTACATGTTCAGATAGGGGACACCGCCACCGTCGCGTTTCGAGGCGAGCTCCCTCATATGGGAGATATTGCTGAGGTCCGCGAGATCAACAGCTGCGCCACGTCTTGCTGACGTCTCGGCGTTCGCGGTCGTGTCCCAGGTAATGTGGCATGGCAAGTCACGCTTTTGAGCTTGCGCCTGCCAGATCTTAGTTTTCATCTCCGTGTGGTAGGTATTGTCGTGGGTGACCTTGATACCCGTCGCTTCCGTGAAGGGCTTCGAAACGAAATCTTCAAGCGCTTTTGACCAGCTTCCGCCCCAGGCTCGCACGATCAACTGACTAGGCTTTTCTGGCTCCGCTGCGAGGGCGGATCGGGGCAGTATAGCAGTTGCTCCTGCCCCGAGCGTCGCGGCGACACCCGCGGCTACTGTGCCTTTTAGCATGCTTCTCCGCGACACCGCGTGGTTGGTCCAATGGTCGTCATGCTCGCTCATTTTGTAGTCTCCCAGTTTGAGTTTTGCGTTTTAGTTCCCGTCTTCTGCCTACCTTTCAAAAAGGAGCAGTTTCTCTTTTTTCCAACCAAAGGCCACTTTTGCTCCGGGTGTCAGTCCGGCCGCGTCGTCCACTCGATAACTGACTGCTTTAAAAGGTAGATCGCCTAGTGCAGGGACTTTCACTTCAAGGATCAGCCGCTCCCCCTCGAAGATCGATTCGGTAATCTCACCTTCGAATTTAACATCGGCATCGCGTTCCGCGTCGATGCCAATCAGAACGCTGTGTGCGCGAATCCCGCACTGCACTTCGCCCCCTTCGATAAGACCGAAAGTGTCCGGCTTATCGAGGCCGATCGTACGACCGGACACTTCAACCGACGGACCTGTTTCGGATGTCCGAAAAATCGCGGCGAAGAAATTGGTCATCCCGATGAAATCGGCAACAAAACGATTGCCGGGAGCCTGATAGGCGGTTTCCGGCGCCGCGAACTGCTGCACGCGACCTTCGTTCATAATCATCACGCGATCCGACATTACAAGCGCCTCGCGCTGATCATGTGTGACGTTGATGGTCGTAACGCCGAGTTCACGCTGAATGCGGCGGAACTCGATCTGCATCTCTTCACGTAGTTTTTTGTCTAGCGCCGCGAGAGGCTCATCCAACAGAAGCAGCGCGGGCTCAAAAACCAGCGCGCGCGCGATGGCAACTCGCTGCTGCTGCCCGCCGGACAATTCCGAGATCCGCCGGCTCTGATAACCGCCGAGCCGTACGAGATTAAGGTACCGCTCTACACGTTCGGGAATAGTTTTGGGATCAAAGCGTCGCATTTTGAGGGGGAACGCCACATTCTCCGCCACCGTCATATGGGGAAACAAAGCCAGTCGCTGGAAGACCATACCAATCGAACGACGATGGGGAGGCACGGCGTCCACCGCCTTACTGTCGATCAGTATGTGACCTCCACTCAGGTCCGAGAAGCCAGCAATGAGCCGCAACAAGCTGCTTTTCCCGCATCCGCTCGGTCCGAGGATCGTGAGAAATTGGCCGGCGTGGAGATCGAAGGAAACATCGTCTACGGCAACGAAACTGCCGTAACGCTTGGATACCCTGTCCACCGACACGAGGACTCTTGTCGCTGGGTCCGCAACGAGGTTTGGACCGTTGCTGTGGCCATTGGCGACTGGCTCATGGGCCACGCGGGTACCCAGCATGGTTCCTGATATCGAGGTTAATTCTGTCACCGATTATGTTCCCTTGCTTGTTTTTTGATGCCAAGCTTGATTGGCAATCTTATATACCGGTATAGACATTATGACAAGGACAATCTGGTCTAGGTTCCCGCCAGAATGCTGGCCCAAATACTGTGACGCGCTGCACTCTCGTCTCTGCCATTCACCAACCATGAGAGCGGACATCTTCAGGTCACTTCATTCCGCCCGGGCGCCATCGAATTGGGGCTGCTTTACGTCGGCGTGGCACCTTTTGCCGTGTGAAACAGACAATCTCCGCGGCTCGACTTTGTGTGGGTGCGCCTGCACACGACGACCCCGGCACGCCCAAAATGCAGTGGTCTCGGCACCTCATCCAGGTCGGAAAACCGGTACAGGAGTCCCGCAATCTGTCCTTCTTGAACCTCGTCCCCCAACTCGGCGTGGGGCTCGAAAAAACCGTCGTCCGGTGACCGAAGGTAGTCGGTGCTCGTATTGACGAAGAGGAAGGTATCCGAAGGCTCAGCAGATCCATCCTCTAGGACACCAAGGTGCGCCAAGACGGACTGAACACCACGATATCCGATTTTGACCGTGTCCGGCGTGCACCCTCCCCCACCGCCAAGTTCGGTTGCGATGCTTGGCACATTTAAGCCGATGGCGATCCCGCTGAGCGACCGCTCGAGGCCGGGAAGCGCGTCGTATACCAGGCTGAGAGGCGCTCCAAAAGCCCGGGCCATGTCCTCCTGGATTTTGTAGATTTTTTCGTCGCGCACACGCTGGAGTATCGTGCATGGCAGATATTCAAGGGACGATCCCCCGGAATGAAGGTCAATCAGATAATTCGCGTGGGGGAGCAGTATGTCGGTTATCGCATTGGCGGTTGCCGATGTCGGCCCGCCGAATTTGTCGCCGGGGAACAAGCGATTCAGATTGCCTTGGTCAAGTGGAGATGTGCGAGCGGAAGCATAGACAGCCGGAGGATTGGCGGCGGGTACGATCACGATGCGGCCATTCACCTGGTGGGGGTTGAGTTCATGGAAGAGGCGTCTGAGTGCAAATTGGCCTTCGTACTCGTCGCCATGGTTGCCAGCGATAAGCAACACAGTTGGTCCGGCTCCATTCTTGATGATTCCGACAGGCACTTCAATTTGGCCGTAGGCCGATACATGGCTCGAATGCGGAATCGGCAGTATGCCCCAACTTTTGCCATCTTGATCAAAGCGAGGTAGCATTTCAAAGCCTCATGATTTTAGCGAAGTTGCTCAAAAGCGCTCCACTCAGTTGATCTTTATGCCTAACGACGGGGATCCATCGCCACCGCCTAAAGCAGCTCACGCATCCGTTCGACTGCCTTTAGATAACGTTTTTCCAATTCGCCCGAATTCCTATGCATTCCGTTTTCGACCAAACGGCTACCGCCGACAAAGACCGACGCGGGACGAGCTCGGTCCGCTGCGAACATCCAAGCATCGAGAAATTGGTCGCCTGATAAGTAGGCCAAGCTTGGATCGGCATCCCGCCGCAGCTCGACGATGTCCGCCTTGTAGCCAACAGCTAAGCGACCGGTTGGGCGGCCAAGTGATTTCGCACCTGCCTCAGTGCAGTTTTCGACTAAAAAGCGGCCAACTGATCGGCGGTCGTCGCACGCGACGTTTCGCTGCCTCAAGCGAAAGCGCTGCGAATACTCGAGAATTGTAAGCTCCAGCCACGGATCGAGCGAGGCTTGAGAGTCGGAGCCTATCCCGAAGCGGACGCCGCTTGCGATCAGCGAGGGTAAATCGATCGCGCCATCGCCGAGGTTTGCCTCGGTGACAGGGCAAAGCACAACCGCAGCGCCAGCCTTAGCGATCTCCGTGAACTCTTGCGGATTCGCCTGAGTACAGTGGATAAGGTTCCAGCGATCGCTGAGGTCTATTGACTGCGTTAGGAGCTCGATCGGGGTAAGGCCATGAATCCGTCGACATTCCTCAACCTCCTGAACCTGCTCCGAGACATGAATATGGATGACGGAGCTTGCACCGAGTTCCGCAACTGCCTGGGAAAGAGGACGTAGCAAGGAGGGCGCAACCGCTCGAAGCGAGTGCGGCGCAAGCCCGACATTAAGGCCACCCCAATCCTTGAATTCAGCGCGCACAGCCATCGCCATGGATTGCGCCCTGTCGAGTTTGCAGGCGAGACGCCGCTGGTGGGTACTCAGAGGGGCGTTATCGAAACCGCCACGGCAATAGACCACAGGCAGGTGCGTTATGGCCAGACCGGCAGCCCGTGCAGCAGCGACTGCACGCAACGACATTTCCGCATCGTTATCGTAAGCTCGGCCGTCACGGTCATTATGAACATAGTGAAATTCCGCGACCGATGTGTATCCTGCTTCGATCATCGAAGCGAAGACATAGGCGTAGATATCCTCGAGCGCGTCGGGATCGAGAGCACTCAGCACCCGAAACATGAAGTCCCGCCACGACCAGAAAGAATCCGAGCGTGAATTCCTCGATTCCGCCATGCCAGCAATCAGTCGCTGAAAAGCGTGTGAGTGCAGATTGGGGATTCCCGGGATCAACACGTCGAGCACTTCGCCAGCGGGCTTGGCCCCTGGCGTGACGGAAGCAATCGTGTCCCCCTCAACCTCGATTGCGACATCATCAGCCCAGCCCTGCGGCAGTAGCGCTGTGCGAGCAAAAAGACTTGTACTTGAACTACTGCTGCCTGAGACTTCGAACTGGTCTGCCGTCCTATCGGCCCACCTCATGGTCGCGCTGCTCGCTTCAGGTAGGCCGCCAGCGTTGCTACGACACGGCGCATGTCGGAATGCGTTCCGATCGTGACGCGTATGTGATTATGCAGGTCGTAGGCGCCAAGCGGACGCACGAGAATTCCGTTTGCCCGCAGATCATCGACTGCTTCCGCGGCAGTCCCGCGACCTTCAGGAAATCCAACCATGATGAAGCTCGTCACACTCGGCGTTACGTCCAGGCCGAGCTTACGCAAGCGCTCCGACGTCCAGTCACGGGCAGTGCGAATATAAGCGCGCGTTTTCTCGACATGTTCCGGATCGTCCATCACGGCCATCGCAGCAGCTTGGCCAACGACGGAAACGTTGAACGGCAGCCGTATTTTGTTGACCGCGTCCATCACAACTTTTGGCGCGTAAGCCCAGCCTACGCGCAATCCACCAAGGCCGAACATCTTGGAGAAGGTCCTCGTTACGACAACATTCGATACGTCTTTGGCGTAAGGGAGCGCCGATGCAAAGTCCGGGGCATCGACAAATTCGGCATATGCTTCATCCACCACCAGGAGAACGTCCGAGGGAAGCTCTTGGATGAGCAATTCAATATCCGCTTTCGGAATGTATGTACCGGTCGGATTTGCAGGGTTCGTTAAAAAGACAACGCGTGTAGCCGGGGTCACCGCCGCCAGCATGGCTCGCACGTCGACTTGAAAGTTCTGTTCCTTCGCAGTCGTGGGCGTCGCACCAACGCTTCGCGCGATAATTGGATACATCATGAAGCCGAATTCGCTGTTCAGCACCTCGTCACCATCTTTCGCGAAGGCACGACACACGAGCTGCAGCAGCTCCTCCGACCCTGACCCGGCGAGAATCCGGTCAGTCTCGAGTCGGTGCAGGTGAGCGACCCGCTCTCTAAGCAGCTGGGCCCCTCCGTCGGGATATCGATTTGTTTGCCTGCACGCCGCCACGGCTGCACTCCTGACGGCTTGGGAGGGGCCAAATGGAAGTTCGTTGGATGCCAGATGCAGTGGACGGATATTCGCGGGCGACCGCGCCTCATCGGGGACATAGCCAACGATTTGATCAATTCCAAGTCTAGCTGTGAGGGGCATGTAACGTCCTTGCTATAATGTTCATACCGGTATATACTTTTATTAGTTCACACCTCCATGTCAATAGCAAATCGAGGTATTCATGCCGTCCGTGTCACCGGTAACCACACCCAAAGTCTTCGATGTCGGTCCCGGCCCCCGCGGGAGGATTGGGCTTATGGTTTTGGGTCGTGACCCCGTTTGCGAGACGGAGTGCAGCTATGCATTGACCAGCCAAGAGCTGACGCTGCACGTCGCAAGAATACCTGATCCGATAGACTTCACCCGCCAGTCGTTGGCTGCTCTTGCCCAGCCGATCGCCGATGTAGCGAGCACCGTGCTTCGAGACGATCGCCTCGACGTCATCGCGGTCGCATGCTCCGCCGCGGCCATGGCGATCGGTCGCGACTCATTGTCAACGATACTCCGGCTTGGACGGCCACAGTTGAATGTGACAGACCCCGGCGCGGCCGCTATTGCTGTGCTGAAGGCGGCCGGAGTCCGGCGTATATCGCTGTTGCTGACAACCTCCGACCCCGCGATCAATCAAAGAACGGTGGCGGGCTACGAAGCGGAGGGATTTGAGGTAATTCGTGCGCTTACATTGAGACTTGCGCACGATCGTGCCATGTCCACACTCAGTCTTGTTTCAATCCAGCAGTCGCTGGCAGAGGCAGACGATCCATCCGCCGAAGTCGTTCTCGTTCCGTGCACTGCCATGAGGACGTGGCAGGCGATCCCGAAGTCGATGAACTCGAGGCTCAGTGGACGTGTGCTTACCGGCAACCGCGCGATGATGATCCATGCGATGTCTCTTGCATCCGGCACCGCGTTGCCGCGCACGATTGAGCAACTAACGCCAAGCTAAAAAAGCTTGGCGGTATCGGCATTTTCTGAGAGCCGCAAGACCTTTCCAGGATTCATTATATTGTGGGGATCAAGCGTTCTCTTGATACTGGACATAACAGCAATCGCGCCCTCCCCCGCCTCGATCTCGAGGAAGCGCATCTTGCCCGTTCCGATGCCGTGCTCACCGGTGCAAGTGCCTCCAAAATCGAGGGCGCGTTGTGCCAGGCGTTCGTTGAACGCATAGGTACGCGCCAGCAGATCCTTGTCGAGTGGGTCGATCACATGGGCAAGATGAAAATTTCCGTCTCCCACATGACCGATGATCGGAGCAAGCAGACCGCTTGCCTCGATATCTGCCTTTGTTTCAAGAACGCATTCCGTCAGACGCGATATTGGGACGCAGACATCGGTCGACCAGCCCTTGGATCCTGGTCTCAGCGCCAGAGCCGCATAGTAGGCTGTATGGCGCGCCTTCCACAATGCACTGCGTTTTTCTGTATTGTCCGCCCAAGTCATGTCGCCGCCACCGTTTGCCGATGCGATATCTCGTACTATGGCGACATGTTCTTCAACGGCACGCGGCGTGCCATGAAACTCGAAGAAAAGCGTCGATGTTACAGGATAGGAGAGCTTGGAATATTTGTTGACCGCATCCATCTGCACATCATCGAGCAACTCGACGCGGGCGATGGGTATGCCCGATTGAATTGTTTCGATGACCGTGTCGACGGCCCCGCCGAGTGTCTCAAAGGAACAGACTGCGGCGACGATTGTTTCGGGTATCCCGTGAAGTCTGAGCGAAAGTTTCGTGATGATCCCGAGCGTTCCCTCCGCGCCTACAAATAACTTTGTAAGATCATATCCAGCCGCGGATTTCCGTGCCCTTGAGCCTGTTCGCAAAGCTGTCCCATCGGCTAAGACAACATCGAGGGCAAGAACATTTTCCCGCATCGTACCGTATCGGACCGCTGTGGTGCCTGAGGCGCGAGTTGAGGCCATCCCGCCAAGCGAAGCATCCGCGCCTGGGTCGATGGGAAAAAACAGACCACTATCACGGATGTGGTCGTTCAGCTGGAGCCGTGTCACACCCGGCTCGATCGTGCAATCCAGATCCGCTGCACTGACCTCAAGAATTTTGTTCATCCGGCTGAGATCGAGTATGATGCCACCTTTTACGGCGGTGACGTGACCCTCCAATGAGGTGCCTGCCCCGAAAGGTATCAATGGAACGCGCTCTTCGTGACATATCCTGGCGATGCTCGCTACTTCTTCCGCATTTTGTGCGTAGACGACGGCATCGGGGATAAGGGCAACGTGCCACGACTCCCCGTGGGAATGTGCTTCCCTTTCAGCCGCCGCTTGAGAAATTCGCTCTCCAAGACTTTCACGAATGCGGGTGATGGCATTGTCAACCGGGGATAGCGCCATGGTCTCCTCCATCAAAGATGACAAACTTTCAGAGCAGGATTTAGCTGCCGCACCAGAAAAATAATGCGGTCTCGCTGAAGTTTACTTACCTGGCCGACGGCAAGACGCCAGACACAGCGTCGTAAAAGTATCCGCTCTCAACCAAACTCGTCGTCCACTCGATATCAGGCGCCATGAAGCGATCGACCTCGACGAAGCTCGCCTGTTCTCTGACCTTGGCCACGAACGCCTCAAGCGCAGGTGTCGCGCGCAGAGGTCTGCGCAGTTCAATCCCTTGTGCCGCTCCAAACAGCTCGCAGCCGATGATCGCGCTTGTATTGCGTGCCATATCGACCGTTCGTCGCGCTGCAAACGTCGCCATCGACACATGGTCCTCCTGACCAGCCGATGTCGGGATCGAGTCGACGCTCGCGGGATGAGCAAGCGACTTATTTTCCGAGGCAAGAGAGGCGGCCGTGACCTGCACGTTCATGAATCCCGAATTGATCCCGCCATCCTTGATCAGGAATGCCGGCAACCCGCTGAAAATCGGGTCGATGAGAAGCGCTAGCCTCCGCTCGGAAATCGCGCCCGTTTCCGCGATCCCGATTGCCAGCACATCTGCCGCGATCGCGACCGGCTCCGCATGGAAATTGCCACCAGAAACCACATCTCCCTGTTCCGTGAAGATCAGCGGGCTGTCCGAAACGCCGTTGCTTTCAATCTCCAGCACGTTGGCGGCGTAGTTTATCGCGTCGAGCGCCGCGCCCAAGACTTGAGACTGGCACCGAAGCGAATACGGGTCTTGGACTTTTCCGCTGTCGCGATTGGCGTGACGGATCTCGCTGCCAGTCACGAGGCGGAGAATTTCAGCTGCAACCTTCTGCTGGCCGGCTTGGCCCCGCGCGGCGTGAATTCGCGGATCATATGGCCCATGGAGACCAGCTGCAGCTTCCACCGACAAGGCGCCGGTGCAGATTGATGCCGCCATAGCATGTTCGGCCTGGAACAGGCCCTGAAGACCTAAAGCCGTCGAAGTCTGCGTTCCGTTGACAAGCCCGACACCTTCTTTCGGACCGAGGCGATAGGGCCCCAGCCCAGCAATGCGCAGACCCTCCTGGGCGGAGACCACCTTGCCCTGATAGCGCATCTTTCCGACGCCGATCATTGCAGAGGCCATGTGGGAGAGTGGGGCAAGATCGCCGGAAGCCCCTACCGAACCTTTGGCTGGGACACATGGATAGACTTCCGCGTTGATCAGTCTCACTAGAAAGTCAATGACATCATAGCGGACGCCGGAGAAGCCGCGAGCAAGGGCGATGACCTTGAGAACGAGCATGAGGCGAACGGTTTCATCGGGAAGGAGGTCCCCAATCCCGGTGCTGTGCGAGAGCACGAGGTTGCGCTGCAGGAGCTCCATTTGCTCCGAGGTGACCTTGGTCTGGGAAAATTTTCCAAAACCCGTGTTCAGCGCATATACGGTCTGACCGCTGTCGATAATCGATTGAACCTGTTGAGCACACGCGTCGATCCTGCTTTTGGAGCTCGGAGCAAGCTCGATTTCAACGCTATTGAACAACACGCTTCTCAGCGTTCCAAGAGTTACGGCACCAGGATCGATCTCAATTTTCAGTTTCGTCACGAATATTCTCCCAAGATAAGTTGATGTCTGGTTGCAAGCGATGGCGTGCGGTTCAGTTGACCCGCGTCTTCCCAGCGACCGGCTTGCCGGCTTTAACGACAAGATCAATGATGTCGCGTCCTACGTAAAACGGAATATGCCGGAAGTCTTCGATGTCGAGGAACAGGACGTCAGTGGATTTTCCAACCTCGAGCGATCCCACGCTTGCCTCTACACCCATGGCATATGCGGCATTGAGGGTGGACGCACACAGCGCCTCGGCGGGATCAAGTCCCATCTCCAGGCAGCCCAGAAACATGACGAAGTGCATCGACGAGATGGACGCTGTCGGATTGTAGTCGGTGGCGAGAGCAAGCGCCACGCCTGCGTCGACGATGCGGCGACCGTTGGCGTAACTCGGCGCAAGTTTGAAGAATGGGGTGCCAGGCAGTCCCACAGCCATCGTTCCGGCGGTCGCCATCACGTCGAGATCGACATCATCGACGCAATTGCAATGATCAACGCTGACCGCCCCCATTTCCGCGGCCAGACGGCATCCACCGGACGGGGCAAGCTCATTGCCATGAACCTTGAGCTTCATTCCCAAGGCCTTCGCTCTCCGAAGGATTTCTCGGGACTGATCCACGTCAAAGTATCCCGTCTCGCAAAACACGTCGCAGTAGTCAGCGAGATTTGCGGCGTGGACCGCCGGAAGCATTTCATTGATGATCAGATCCACGTAGCGGTCCGGATCGGCCTCAAATTCTGGGGGAACCGCATGTGCTCCAAGGAAGGTTGTGCGGATTGTTGCAATATGAGTGTCACGCAACACCTCGGTGGCGCGAAGCATCCGGACCTCACTTTCGGTCGACAGGCCGTAGCCGCTCTTTATTTCTACCGAGGTCGTGCCCTGACGCACCATCATGTCGAGGTGAGCCCGCCCCTGGGTAACCAGCGCCTCTTGCGAAGCGGAACGGGTGGCGGCTGTCGTTCTGACAATGCCGCCCCCCTTGCGTCCGATTTCGAGGTAACTCTCACCCCTCACACGCATCAGGAATTCATCTTCACGTCCACCGGCGAAAAGCAGATGAGTATGGGGATCGACGAATCCCGGGACGACGACGCGTTGCCCCGCATCCAAGATGCGCGCGTCCGGACTGAGATCGACCTGCGAAAGGACTTCCTTTCGAGGGCCGACCGCAACGATCCGACCCTTGGATGATGCGATCGCGCCATCAGCTATGACGTGAAGCTCTGCAAGCTCCCGCCCTTTTTTTGGCCCTCCGGCACCAAATGGTGTCACAACCTCTCGAGTGTTTTGGATAATCAGATCTACTAGCATTTGTGCCACTCCTTAACGCCGAAGTGCGATTGGTGCCGACTAGGCAAGCATCGGCATTCTGATGCCTTTCGACTTCGCTGTGTTGATCGCGATGTCATAGCCGGCGTCGGCGTGGCGAACGACGCCCATTCCGCAATCGACCGTCAAGCAGCGTTCAACCTTCTTGGCACCGAGATCTGTGCCATCGGCAAGGACGACGACACCGCTGTGCGTGGAATACCCGATGCCGACACCACCGCCATTGTGCACGGCGACATAGGTTGCGCCGCAGGCCACGTTGAGCATGGCGTTGAGGATCGGCCAATCTGCAATGGCATCACTTCCGTCGAGCATGCGTTCGGTCTCCCGGTTCGGTGATGCGACTGAACCAGTGTCCAGGTGATCGCGGCTGATGGCGACGGGGCCTTTCAATTCGCCTGAGCGCACCATCTCATTGAGAACAAGACCGAAATGCGCTCGCTGACCGTAACCCAGATAGCCAAGCCGAGCCGGCAACCCTTCGATCGGCTGGTGCTTTGATGCCAGTTTGATCCAGTTTGCAAAAACCTCGTCGTCACCAAATTCGCGCAATGCCGCCGCTTCGGTCTTGCGCAGGTCGCTTTCTTCGCCGGACAGGCAGATCCATCTGAACGGGCCTCGACCTTCACAGAACAGTGGACGAATGAATGCTTCGACGAAGCCTGGGAAGGCAAAAGCATCTTTGTAGCCGGCGTTCAGCGCTTCCTGCCGGACGTTGTTGCCGTAGTCAAACACCATTGCCCCGCGGCTCTGATAGCCGACCATCGCCTTGACCTGCTTGACCGTGGTCGCGCGCGCGCGCTGGATATACTCCGTGGGGTTGCTTTTCCTGAGCGACAGAGCCTCGCCGTAGGTCATGCCACCGGGAACGTACCCCTCCAACATATCGTGGGCCGATGTCTGGTCCGTCACGATATCGAAATGGATTCCTTTCTCCAAATAATAAGCCAGAACGTCGGCGATGTTGCCGAGCAAGGCAATCGCACGGGCCTCGCCGCGATCAGCGTATTCCTTCGCCAGGCGGTAGGCTTCATCCGCGTCTTCAACCATCTCGTGAACGAAGCCCAGCTCAATGCGGCGGGCAATCCGTTCCGGATCGATCTCCACGCCGATGCTGACGCCACCGTTTAACGTGATGCAGTGGGGCATGATCCCACTGAACATCCCAAGACCGCCGGTGATCGAAATACGCCCCTTCAATGTACCGCCAAACTTCATCTTGGCGATAGTTGCAAAGGTCTCATAGGTTCCCTGGACGATGCCTTGCGAACCAATGTTGCACCAACTGCCGGCCGTCATCTGACCGTACATTGTCAAGCCCTTATCCTCGAGCGCATTGAAGTGCTCCAGCGTGCTCCAGTGGTCCACAAGCATGCCGTTCGAGATGAGTACGCGCGGCGCCCATTCATGGGTGCGCCAAATGGCAACGGGCTTGCCTGACTGAACGATCAGGGTCTCATCACCTTCTAGGTTGCCGAGACTTTCCAAGATCTTGAAGTAACTGTCCCAGTTTCTGGCAGCCTTCCCGCGGCCACCGTATACGATCAGCTCCCGCGGTTTTTCGGCGACCTCGAGATTGTTCATCAGCAGTCTATAAGCAGTCTCCTGCTGCCAGCCTTTGGTGTTCAGGTCCAATCCGCGCGGGGCCAGGATTTTTTCATTGGGCGGCAGTCTCATTAGCATCCTCCTTTAGGGCATATTTCCCAGTTGTCATTTTGTATAGTCCGGTCTATACCGGTCCAAACAGTACGTCAACGGTATTTTTGGAGGGCTCATGCACAACTACGAGTACAGACAAGGAAACTCCCCGTTCGTCGTCAGCATGCCGCATAGCGGCAGCTACATCCCCATAGAAATCCAGCATCGTATGTCTGCGACGGGGCGAATGGTCGGGGACACGGACTGGGACCTCGACCGCTTGTATCGCTTCCTGTGGGATACGGACGCCACGATCATCACATCGCGACTATCGCGCTATGTCGTGGACCTTAGTCGCGACCCCACTGGAAAGCAGGTCGCCGGCATGAACCATCCTGGACTCGTGCCGACAGCCGACTTTGACGACGTTCCTCTCTACCAGAGCGGAGAGGAACCCGGACCGGAAGAAATCGCGTCCCGCGTTGCGCGCTACTGGCGCCCCTATCACGACCGACTATCTGCGGCGTTAAACGAGACGTGCGCCCAGCATGGCTACGCGATCCTGTTCGACTGCCATTCCATACGTTCGGTCGTGACGCGCTATTTTGCCAGCCGGATACCAGATCTAAATCTGGGTACCGGGGGCGGAACAAGTTGTGCAATCGAGCTTCGGGGCCGCCTTGCTTCAGCGCTGGAGCGATCTGGCCGCTACTCTGTAGCAGTCGACGAAATCTTCAAGGGCGGATTCATCACCCGCAGCTACGGTTCACCTGAAAATGGCATCCATGCTTTCCAACTGGAGATGTCGCGGGCGGTGTACATGAACGAACAGCCTGCTCCGACGCTTGATCTCGAAAAGTGTGAAAACCTCCAGCCAACGCTGGAGGCCTTCGTTGCTGCAGCCGCAAGCTGGAAACCTGAAATCAAAAAATAAGGAAAGTATCGTGTCTGTACCGATGGATGACCGCGACGGTTGGATCTGGTTCGATGGCAAACTTATTCCGTGGCGTGAAGCGAAACTGCATGTCCTCACACATGGGTTGCACTACGCTAGTTCTGTGTTCGAGGGCGAGCGGTCCTATGGCGGGTTCGTTTTTGAACTGACGCGCCATACCCAGCGCTTGATTCAGTCCGCCGCTTTGCTGGATATGAAAATCCCATTTCATGAGGCCGAACTCAACCAGGCAACCTTGCAAGTGCTTTCGGCGAATGGGCTCAAGGATGCCTACATCCGCCCAGTAGTCTGGCGTGGCAGCGAGACCACGTCGGCCGCCGCTCCAAACAATCGCATACATGTTGCAATCGCGGCGTGGGATTGGCCCTCCTATTTCAATGAGCAAGACCGCCTGGACGGCATCAAGATCCAGACAGCGTCCTGGCGCCGTCCACCGCCTGAATGCAGCCCGCCCCAGGCAAAAGCAGCCGCAAATTACGCGATCACGACCATAGCGAAGCACGCGGCCCTCAGAAATGGATATCAGGACGCCTTGTTGCTCGACTGGATGGGCAACGTCGCAGAGGCTTCGGCAGCAAACGTCTTTTTCGTCGCGGAGGGGAAAATCCACACGCCAACGCCCCTGTGCTTCTTGAACGGGTTGACACGGCAGACAGTCGTCGCTCTTGCCCATCAAGCCGGCTTGAGCGTAGTCGAGCGAGAAATAGCACGAACCGAAATATCGAAGTTTACAGAGTGTTTTCTAACAGGAACTGCATCGGAGATAACGCCGGTCGGTGCTATCGATGCGATTGCATTTCGGCCGAGCGCCATCACCAGCCGGTTGATTGAGGCCTATGCCGAGCTTGTGCGAACGGAGAATGCCAGCGCGATAGACGTCCAACTCCAGCCCGCACCGGGGTAGCGCGTGGATGCCGTCCCGTTGCCTAAAAATAGAGATTCAGGAGATCCGATTTGCGGAAGCAGCCGCTCACACGCGTAATTCGATACGCGGACCATGTTGAAATGAGTTGGAAAAATGGTGCCGGCGACACGCGTGAAATCGCTCGCAAGGACGACTGCGATGGTTTGCTCTGGCGTCTCAGCCTTGCCACGGTGGCGGAGAGCGGGCCATTTTCTGTTTTTCCGGAGTTGGATCGGATCATCGTTCTCCTTGAAGGAGATCCGATGACGCTTGAGTTCGAAGATGGTGAATCGCTTACGTTGAACCTAGGAATGCCACAGCGCTTTTCTTGCAATCGGCCGCTGCATGCGCAACTGTCGAGTTCGCGGCAATGCCGCGATCTCAATTTCCTTTTCCGAAAAGACGATATCGACGCCCGCGCGGAATCGATCACTTTCAGTGGCAGCATGCAGCTTCGTTGGACGGGGGCAGCGGTCGCGATTTGCTTTGCCGTGAGCGGCAGTGTCCTTGTTAGCGCGGACGGCGAGAACGCGGACATTATCAACGAAGGAGATACCTTGATTTTTAATAGTCCGGTTCAAGCCGAAGAATTATCCCTTTCTCTAGAAGCTCTTAGTCCTGATGCCCAAGTCATGTTGTTTCTAGCCGCCGCTCCGCAACGGTCGGGTTTCGGCTGACGACGGTGTCGCAGACTCACCTTGCCCCGGCGTTCGCGGCCGATGCCGAGTTCCGCGCGTCTTAAGCGGCGTAGAGGAAGACCGTGGCAGACCTGACAGTCGCTTCCGGGACCCTTCCAAAGTCGCCGGTTTCGGTTGGTCCAAGCGAAGAAGCGCTCGGCAACCCACCGCTTTGGATGGACGGCAAAGCCTACCTGATCCGGCTTGCAGACTATCTTGACGTTGACCAGCGTAGCATTTTGCGGCCGGTCGCCTGAGTTGCCCATGTGGGCAAATACCTTGGCTACGAAGGGGCCGAGTTGGCTTACGGTCCTCTCGGCAGATGGGGCGAATCACCGCCCATTCCGCGTCCGTTAGGTCGGTATCGTATCGTGATTGGTTGCATCTATACTGCCGTTAGGTGGGGGCTTCCACATGGCGCTTCCGTTCAGGCTCCAGACACCTCCATGGAACCATCATCGGCCCGATCACTCATCCAATTGTCGGACAGGCTCTAAGCGCGAAATGAGCGCTACGATTGATGGAAATCTCGGAGTCTGTAGCGGCTGCCAGGATAATAGAACCGACTGAAGGTAGCTACAGTATCTCCCACCCAAGTCCGCCTTACAAGAAGAAGGCACGGTTCATTTTTGCCAACTGAAAGAAGGTCTGAAATATTCTTTTCTCCGGCCAACACCCCGTAAATATATTGCTCGACAGCGGTCGGCTTCGAGTTTCTCCAGAGATGCTGAAATGTAGTCTCTTTCGTAAAATCGGTGTTGAGGTATTCTGGAGCGAAGACTGGCAAAATATGGCGCTCCTCGAGCTGGACCTCTTTTTCGTTTTCACGATGGACTATGATGGAATGATATAGTTTAGTTCCGCCCTTCACTTCTAGGGCTCGTGCAACTTCGCCGTCTGCCTCTACTTCATCGAGTTTTACGACTTCGGCTGAATGGACCCCTCCTTGTGCGGATATTTCAGCGGAAATATCCCGCAACGCTAGAGGGATCGACGCGGGGATCTCAGCCGAAACGAAGGTACCGACACCTGAAATACGAAAGAGGACTCCGGATAATGTAAGTTCCCGGAGAGCTCGGTGAACCGTCATCCGGGAGACACCCAACTGTTCGACCAAAACCACCTCGGACGGCAGGCGATCATTTGGTCCCCACTCCCCGCTTTCGATCTTTGAGCGCACATGGCGCTTGACCATGTCGTATAGGGTGGATGGTCGCTCGTCTTCCTGTTTCGCCATAGCTTTCCGCTCTTTTGAATAGAATTCCTCGCGCTAGCAATAGCGCGTATTCGCCGATTTACAAGTCAAGTACTTCTTTGTATATGCTGGTACAAACATTTCAAGTCGCAATCACGATTGCCAGTAGGCAGGTGTCGGTCAGAAGCAAAAGGCTACACTTTTAGATAGACGATCCGCTGCATCCTCATCGATCAGGCCTGCGAAAGGAAAACCTTGGCGGATGGGACGCGATATTCGCTGCTGCTCTCACAAATGTGAACGATGCGCGGTTTTTAAACCGAGGTTGCGTCGAAGGTGCAGCTTTCAGTCATCCCGCTGGATGGATGGTAGCATGCCTTCGTTGCGCAAACTCAACACCCACCTAGCTCGGGATTGCCTGACAGCCTTATGCCGGGAAAATCAGTCTGGATCGCAAATTCTATGAAAAAACCTGAAGGCAATAGCTATCTGGACGAACTGCGCGAGATACTTGCCGCGCTGGATACCGAACGGTTGGAACTCCCGATCATCCAACCGGCGAACCCGTTTCTTGATGCAGTCGGGGAAAATTTGCGACGTCAGATTTTTATGACCGAGAACGAGGCCGGCGCTAGCCTTTGCGTACGTCCCGACTTCACGATTCCCGTATGCCTTTATCATCTGCAAAATGGAGCGTCTGGACTTAGACGCTATTCGTACCTTGGCAAGGTGTTCCGACAAGATCGACATGGACCACGAGAAATGTTGCAGAGTGGGATTGAAGATATCGGTGATGATGACATTGCCGGTGCAGACGCCAAGGTCATCGCAAACGCATGTCATATCACTCATAACCTGCTTCCTATAGAAAAGTTTGAAGTCATTGTCGGTGACCAAGGCGTTTTTCAGGCGGTGGTGCAAGCGCTCGACTTACATGCAGGTTGGCAGCGGCGGTTCATTCAGGCGTTCGGGAAGCCTACACAGATTGACTTGCTACTTAAAAAATTGGCAAGGCCCGACTCCGGTCCCAAGATTGATGCTAAGCTCGCTGCTATAATTGCAAGCGGTGACGAGCAGCGATTGATCGCCCATATAGCCGGGGCGATGAAGAATCATGGCCACCGCACCGACGCCTCACGTTCACCATCTGAAATTGCCTTGAGGTTGAAGGCAAAAATGGCGATGGCTCAAACACAGCTGTCTACCACATGCCTAGAAATCTTGAGGGTGTTCTTGCAGCTTGATTTGCCATTGGCCGACGCGCCAATCGCACTTTCGGATTTTGCATCAAGGACAGGATTGGACATCAGTGCCTCGCTTCTTCAATTCAACGGGCGTAAGGCAGCCCTGGAGAACGCCGGCGTTGATCTTGGGCTTGTTCGATACCGAGCCGCTTTTGGGAGACCTTTTGACTACTATACAGGCTTGGTGTTTGAGGTGATCGGGCTTCAGAACTCTACCGTCATTGCTGGCGGTGGCCGGTTTGATAGCCTTCTAACCTTGCTTGGATCGCAGGTGGGTATTCCCAGTGTCGGCTTCTCGCTGCAACTTGATCATATCAAGGCGGAGAAGGACAAACTCCTGGGCTTATAGTATCGTTCTCAGGACACTAGCGGCTTACGCGGCGTCTTCAAGAAAGCGGGTAGAAGGTACTCTTCGACACCGCAAAAACTGGCGGGTGAGCACATGCGAACATTCTATCAGTTTCATCGAAAACCGTAGGCTTTCTAGAAGCCGAAGTGCGGGCCGAGACACATCTATTTCCTGTTGTTGTGACTCTCTGCGATGCACGCCGTTGGGCGGCCTGTACGTGCTATAGCATCGCCACGTAGTCCCGCAAGTCAAGCGCATCATGGGGGGCTTGCCCTTCCGGAGCGGCCTCCGCTGCCGAGTGCATCCCCTGAATTGCGGCATTCCTGAACTGCAGCTGCTCAATCGAGGTAGGAAAGACCATCGCCTGACCCTCGTCCACAGTGGCCTGGTTTGCCGATACGAATGGCCGCAGGCGCTCTTCATAGGCGGCGAGCGCCGACGCGTGATCAGGGTGGTGGGCTAGTTCGCTCGCCAGCACATATGCACCGGCCAGAGCGAGGCTCGTGCCTTGGCCAGTCAGGAATGAGGGTGCATAGGCTGCGTCGCCGACAAGCGCCACGCGGCCCTTGTGCCAGCTCGGCATACGCACCTGCTGGATAGTGTCGAAGTAGAAGTCCTCGGCTCGATCCATTGCGTCGATCATCTGCGGGACATGCCAGCCATATCCGGCAAAAGTTCGCTGAACCAGCCGCCGCTGCTCACCCGCATCCCGCACCACGCCGTCATGGGCAAAGGCCAGCAGTCCATGCAGGTAGTCCTGCCCGCCCGCCGCATAAAGAGTTGCCATTCGTCCGGGCACGTTCCAAGTGACGCCCTCTCGATTGAGCCCAAAAGTGTTGGGCATGGCAAAGCCGGCAAAGCAGAATCCGGCATTTTTCGTAAACTGCGCCTCGGCCCCGAAGACCAGCTTTCGTGTGTTGGAATGCAAACCGTCGGCGCCGATCACCAGGTCGAACGTCTCCTGCAAGCCGTCCTGGAAAGTGACTGCCACATGCTCAGGCCCGTCCTCCAGCGCCATGATGGATTGGCTGAAGCGATAGTCGACATGCTCCCGCGTCAGGTCGAACAGCATTGCGGCCAGTTCCCCGCGGGGAAGTTCCACGGCCCTTGCGCTGACATTGCTGGTTACGACATCCGGCTCGACACGGGCCAACACAGCGCCGGCCTCATCGACAAAGGTCATTCGCCGCGTTCCGATATGGGCCGCCAGCAATTGCGGTAGCAGCCCCATGCGCTCAGCGGCCACCATGGCGGCGCCACGCAGGTCGATGGGATAGCCACTGGCGCGAAGGCTTGGCGCCCGCTCCACCACGGTTACTTCAAATCCGTAGCGAGTGAGCCAAAAGGCCACGACCGGCCCGGCGACGCTGGCGCCAGACACAAGTATGCGGCCGCGACATGGTGCGATAGACATCCTACAGTCTCCTTGCATTAAGATGCTTAAACGCATCTAATAGCAAAGCAGAGCATTTACAAGATACATTATTGCATCTTAAAGCGGAGTAAACATGTCCGAACGCCGTCGCGGAGCCGATCTCGAAAATGCGATCCTGGACGCCGCATGGGCAGAGATGGGAGAAAAAGGCTATGCCGGGCTGACGATGGAGGGGACGGCGGCGCGGGCCGGCACCAGCCGACCGGTGCTTAGCCGCCGCTGGTCCAGCGGGCAGGAGTTGGCGACTGCTGCCATCCAGCGCGAACTGGCCCGTCGACCGGTGGTAGTTCCCGACCTCGGCGATCTGCGCAACGAGCTGCTGTCATTTCTACAGCAGGCTTCTGAGCGAGCCGACGTGTTCACGGCCGCCTTTGCGCTCTTCCTCCACGAATTCCGCCAAGGGACTAGGGCGTCGCCCGGCGAATTTCGGGCGACCGTGCTGCTGGCCGGTGAGGAAGATCCGCTCAAGATCATACTGGACCGCGGCGTCGCTCGCGGTGAAATCGACCCCGGCAAGCTGCTGCCACCAGTGGCAAGCCTGCCGGCCGACCTTTTCCGCCATCACGTGGTCATGTCCATGGCCCCGCCGTCTGTTGATTTGCAGCATGCCTGGATCGACACGGTATTCCTGCCCCTTGTGCGGACCGGTTAGTGCTTTCGCAAGGGCGAGCGCACCGCGCGTAAAGGATCATTACTCAGATGGGCAGCACCTGACTGTTGCGTGATTCAATCTTTCGCACTGAAAGCCAACACAGGCAGGCTCATGCGTCTTTTCAATTTCATTATCGCGGCCCTGGCCATTTCCCGTTTTCCATCGGGGCCAACGCTCAATCGTCGCGGCAGCAATTGACTGTCCCCACAGCTGGCGGCAGGGTTCTGGTGGAGAGCTTCGGGGATTGCGCGAACGCAACCTGTCCGGCCGTGGTAATCTTGAGCAGCAGCAGAGGCTTTGGAGCAGCCGTCTATGACGAAATCGGCCAGACGCTCCGGGCGGCGGGTTTGAATGCCTATCTCGTTCATGTCCTATCGGCGGCGGATCTCGACGCTATAGCCACGGCGGGCAGATCGTTCCTCGTGTAAGCTCGAGCAAGAAACTGTTACGACAGTTGATTTCGAAGACGGGCATCTTCGATTCAGATGCCGCCGATCGATCATTCGATAGGCTGGGCAGGGTGCTGACAGCTTTTAGCGGTGGGTTTCGCTCGGGCTGGAAGCCGCCTGTGGTCGGAAGGGGCCGCCAGAACATTCCCGGCGGCCCCTTATCCTGTACTTGAGACGTCGGCTTCAGGCGCGTCTTTCCCTACCCATCGGCTCGATCATGTTGCTGTCTGGTTCTAAACCGGTCCGACTTAGAACGTCACGCCGGCCCGTCGGCGATCTCCTGGGCTTCGGTCTTGATCGGCTTATACTTGAAGGTAGCGCAGATCACGCCGTGATCATTCGTGCCCGATTCCTTGTGGTCTTTGAAATTGAGATGGTCGTTGTTCGCCGTCATTCCGTCGAACATCCACACCCGTCGTCGTGAATTGTCGTAAAATTCCTCGCTGACCAGGATGTGGTCGAGCGACTCCATGATGTCCTGATGGACATGGGTGTAGTAGACGTCCCGCGTGCTGCGATATTCTTGCAGGGTCTGGGCGGTGTAGAGGCTGACATCGCCGCCGCCGAGCGAATCCCCAACAAGGTAACGCGGCTGCTCGGTGAGGATGTTGGCGGTGTTGCTGTGCTGGCCGTCATTGATATCGCCGAGCACGATGACGGGTGCGCGCGTTCCCTTCATCTGCTCGGTCAGCATGAAACGCAGTGCCCCCGCCTCGGCCGTGCGCCGGATCGTCGAGATTGCGGCACCGATACTGGTCGCGTGCTTTTTGTAGGTCACGCTATCTGCCCTGAACCAGTCTTCCTGAAATACCTTGGTCGGTCCTTTCGACTTGAAATGGCAGACATAGACGTGGATCGGCTCGTGATCCTCGCGCGGTTGTACGGTGAAATGCAGCACTGGGCGCGAAAAACTCAAGATGGAGACGCTGATCGCCGGCGTTTGCTGGTCGTCACCGGAACTCTTCAGCATGAACTTTTCCGGAAAGCGCTCGATCCACTTCGGTTCACCGACAACCAGCCCCTTTCGAACAATGGCGGCGCAGACGATCCGTTTGCCATCGGCATTCTCCGGGGCGATCACATCATACTCGGCTGCCAATCCAGACGCGAATAGCGCGCGTTCGATGGATGCTGCATGCCATAACTCCTGGAAGCCAAAGATGTCGGGATGCAGCATCCGGATGGTTGCGCTGGTCCAACCGATCTTGCGCTCGTATTCCTCCTGCGACCACCCAGCCTTATCGGTGTAGATCGGCAATCCCGGTTCGTTCAGATTATAGAGATTGAACGTGCCGATGCTCAAGCGCTTGAGTTTCATGGGTCCCTCCGTTGCAGGTGTTCGCCTTGCTGCGGTTCAATCGTACCAGAGCTTGCGAACAGCTAAATGACGATCAAAACTTTTGCAGAGGCGCACGTGGTCACTGCCTTGAGACGAAGCGGTTTGAACTGCGCGCGGCTTCTGACGGCGATTCATCCGCATACGCTGCGATTTCCACAGCGCTTCACCTGGTTTCCCTCTGTAGATATGGGATTTCGAACAGCATGGACCACCGTTCACTGGTGGCCCCAACCGCACGACATGGAGCCGCGAGCAAACAAGTTCTGTGATCACCGCTTCGTGAAAAGTGTCTGGCCTCTCCAGCGGGTTGCCGAAAAATTGAAGTGAAGCAGTACGCGCTGCATTGAGGTGTAGGAAACCCCTGATTTGCGGCAGGCGTCGGTCGAACCGACAGTGTTGGATCACAGTGGTGGCGATCCTGGGGAAATCATGTCCTGCTCCACCGGATCAAAGATGCCGGCGCAATCGCGCGCTCGCGGACCAAGGCGCGAACGGGTACGACGCCACCGGCTATGCCCCAGGGTTCGCCGGCATAGCGGACTTCGAATGCAGTTTGAACGCGGAGCGCACGAGACCGGCGGGATCGGCGAAGGCGCGTGGCGTGCGTTTCGCCTCTCCTTGCCCGGTCGGCCAACAGATCGTGCATGCTCGCCGGCTCATCGGCCAAAAGAAGACAATGAGCGAAGTTGCGAGGTTCCTCGGGTGCACCGCGCCCCTTTAAAACGTCCACCTGCATTTCTGCGTTGTTCGACTGTAGGCCATCGTAGATCGAAAGCCCGCCGGCAAGTCTCGGAGAGCCTGTGCTGCTCTCGGGTGACGCAGCTTTTTATCGTAAACGGATTGAGCCCCCCGCATATCACCTTGATTTCTGCCTGACACATCTGCGCAGTGGCCCAAAAATCCTGGCAGACGGGAGTAAGGCTCGCGCGGTTTTCGGCGACACACGAAGAGATCGAATCGGGGGTGAACCGCCATGGGCAGGCGATCGGATTTGTGGGCCGCACGTGGCGGAGAGTGTCTGAGAGGGAGACTGTGCAACAGTCGTCTGCACCGAAACCGTAACGGCGATCGCTAAGGTCAGTTTGAGCACCCGATAAGCGTGCCTGCAAACAGATAAAAACTTCCTCGCGCTCGCGGTTGCCGACTTGCGATGCCTCCATTCATAACATACCCTAAGCGCCCAATAGAACTCGCGTCTGTGAGACGTCATGGGCGCACCTGCGTCTGCCCATGACGGAGGAGCAACGTTGTGCCGAAGGTAATTCGAAGCTCGGGTCCTCATCGCCTTTGACCAGCATTCCTCCGAAGCGGTTTCCGAAATCTGGAGCGACGCCGTAGGCATCGCCAACTTCCTAAACACGTGCACTACTGGTGAAGGAAGTGGCACCGCGCGACCACGTCAGCGCAGCCTGCTGTCGGCCCAAGAGATCCGTCGCCTCAGCCTCCCATGGCAAGGCCGGCCAGACCGATTGGAAGGCGTGGCACGCCGACCGGAAGAAGTGTGGAGGTGCCAAGCGCAGTAACCTTAGAAAGGCCCGCTGCTGTGGCGCCAGTGGGTATAAGGTCGGAAATGGTCGCGCTGATGAGAAGATCGGCAGGTCTGCCGTGTTCAACACGGTGAAGCGATCGCTCAAGGTAATACATAGCGCCCTGTCGACGGCATTTGCGACAAGTTTACCGTCTTCTTTATTTGCTATCTTAGAATTGCTTCTGCAGAAAGCAGCGTCCGCGCGATAGAGACCGATTCGGCCGCAACAACGGAACTACGGTTACAAAGGATCGGGATTCAGAGAACGTCCCTGCGTCTGGCGCGAGCCTCTCATAACTGGATATAGCGCCTGTCTGCGTCAGTGGGACGGAAGCACATGCTGGGAGAGCCGACAGGGCAATCGCAAGAACTCCAGCGTTTCGAGTCTGGCTCATGCATTCTGCTTTCAAACATTCGACGTCGACGATAACGCTTTCGGCGGTTAAGATATATCAATGCATCTTAGAGTTGGAAGGAAGAAGTCAATAAAATGCATAATCGCATCCTATTGATCGACGAGCGACCGCTGAAATGAGTCGGGCTCGGCTAGCCACAACCTTCACTACAGGTTTGCGGGAGAGTCCAATTTGAATCACTCTGCTCATAGGCTCCGATAATAAGGAGGTGAGTTCCATCGAAAAGGATTGCTATTGCGTTGCGCCATGGCGGGTTGCTTTCGGTAGCTTTTCATATGAATTGGACTAGGACCCGAGTCTCATTCATGATATTTTGCCGCCGCCAAGACCTTCATCCCCGACGAAATCTATCGCGCGGAGACTGGATTAGTACGGGATTAGCGTCAGAATTAAGTGTAACGCAGTGACAGGCGCGCCTTGTCGCGGCCGGAGACGTGCATCTGCGCCGATTGGAGGTACCCTTGCCTGTTCGGCGAACGTTGGATCTGCTTCCCAACATTTGATCAGCCGATAGCCGCCAGCGGCTCTCGGCTTGCTTTTGGGCTAAGCGAGCCCTCGAAGTCAAGCGCAGACAAATCGAAGGGATATCTCGACAGCGCCGCGGATCCCGATCCGACCCAAGTGGCACACGTCAATTCGATCGCGCTAAATGCCCGGGGAAAAGGATGTCCTGATCGACAAGCACGTTGAATTTATAGCCTGGCCTGATCTCCAGTGTGGGCTGGACATTAAGGTTGCGGCTGATGGTTTGTTCAGCAACGCGGCCAAAGCTCTCCGTGAAATTGCGCCGCGTAGCATCCGAGGCCGTGTCCTGGTTCGCGAGCGTTGAGCTTTCCGGTGCGGCCATGTCAATACCTGTCCCGATCAGGGCAATTAGCACGGCCGAGCCAAAAGTCTTCGAATAATGGTTGTTCACCTTGTCGTTGAAACCACCATACCCTTGCGCATCCGTCCCTGACATGCCGCCGATCTGCAGAGTCGAGCCGTTCGGAAAGATGATGTCAGTCCACACCACGAGAATGCGTTTCTGTCCAAACGAGACCTTACTGTCGTAGCGGCCGAAGAGCTTCGTACCTTGCGGAATGAGCAGGCGATGTCCTGTCGCGCTGTCGTAAACGCTCTGGCTGACCTGGGCGGTGATCCGGCCCGGAAGGTCGGAATTGATTCCTGTGATCAGTGTCGCCGGAATGACAGAACCACGCTTCAGTTCGAACGGTGATTGTTGGGGTACGACACGGTTCGGCAGGTAGCCTAGCTCTTTCAGGTCGGCGTTGAAGAAGTCTTCCTTAGCGCCTTGCGCATTGGGATCGACATTCTGACCACCGAGCCCGGCGCGCAGCGCTGCCGCATAGAGATCGGATGCGCCGCCCATATTTATCGATGTGGTCGCTCTCGATGCCGTGTCTGCGACGGCATCATGCGTTTCCGCACGGGCTTCCAGCTTGCTCCGATCTATTGCAAGCGGCGCGTCATAGGCGGCATTGTTAGCCTGCAGACGGGCCATCCGCTGGCGCTGTCTTTCGCGCAAATATTGCTCCTGTTGTTCACGCTCGAGACGCGCACGCCAGAGCTCCTCCGGCTCCAGCTCTTGCCCGCGACGTTGTTCCTGATGTTGTCCCGGCGTCGGAGTGAACGGGTCGTTCTCTTTTTCGTCTTCCTGTTTCGTTTCCACCGGTGACGGCTGGAAGGATGTCTGCTGCTGAGGTTCGCCGATGATGCCATCGGTAACACCGCGCTTGATCTGGTCAGCATAGGTGGAGGCGGGATTGCCCGAACTTGTCTCTGGACCACTGTCCTTACCGAAGTTGAACCCACGCGAAGCGAGCCCGTAGAAGATCACACCAAGGAACGTGACCGTCAAGACGATGACCACGACAATCGGCAGGCGGTTGAGCCGCCGGATGCCGGACTGCGCCACGCTGTTTTGGGCGCCGCCAAGATTGAGAGATTGCACCATGATCTCCCCTCACCCGCGCCGCATGAGCGATAAAGCGCTCGCCGGCGTCGCACCGTTGGCCGTTACCGTGTAGGCTCGACCGAGCTCGACGCTGTTTGTCGAAAGACGGGCCAGCACCTGGCCATCTACCGCCAAGATCACATAGGCGAGCGGGATGACCTTTGTCCCGCCATCCGTCTTCTGGTCGGTGACGACGGCATAGCCCCATCCCTTTAGCGCCGCCTCCAGCGCCTGACCGAAGGCCGAGGTATCAGTCTTCAGAGCAACGGTCGCTTTCCCCGGCCCGATCTGTTCGGCAAGGCGGCTGACCATATCGCCGGCGATGGCACTCGCCGCCGGACCGGAGATCTCCGGCGGCGCGCTGCTCGAAACGGGTCCTTCCGTTCCCATCGACTGGCATCCGGAAAGAAGGATGGCGAGGGCACAGGCCGTGGCAAAACTGCGAAGGGGTCGCAAGGCGTGCGAATAAGAGGAGAGGATGTTCATTACCTCCCTCCCCTTCTGATCGTCACCTTTTCCTGTTTCCAGCCAACGCCGGAAACCAGCACCGCCCGATCGACATGGTAGTCGACGACCATCATGTCGCCCTTCATCCGGTAATTGACGATCCGGTTCTTTCCGCCTGACGTGACAAACAGAACGGGCACATCCTGACCGGAGATCGAACGCGGAAACTGGATGTAGGTTTTGAGTCCATCGGAATAGACGCGTGTCGGTCGCCAGCCGGCCCTGCCCGAAACGGAATAGCTAAAGTTCAGCTGTTCGGCGGGGACACCAGCCCCCGGGATGGTGCTCGCCTCGAGCCGTGCATTGATGTCGGCAAGCTTTGTCGAGACATCCTCGGGATACTCGAAGCCGACACGCGCCATATAATGCGTCGAATGGGACTTGAGCTGAATGTGATATGTGCGTCGCGAGGTCGTCACCACCATCGAGGTCACAAGACCCGGCTCCGATGGTTTGACGATCAGGTGGATGGCCTGGCCGCCAGCGGCTCCCGAAGTCGCGGGCTCCACTTTCCAACGCACCGTGTCGCCGACCAGCACGTCTCGGACCACCTCGCCGCCCTGAAGCTCGATATCGCAGACCTGGAGTGGCGAGCAGACGACGGATGGCTGAACCTCGCCGTAGAGGAAAATCACCTTGCCGTCGGCGCCCCTGGTGACCAGACCGCGCGAGCCACGCCACTGTGTGGAAATCCCCATGCCTTTTGCTTCGTTGGCGGTGACGCCATCCGCCGCAAAAGCATGCGGAGGAACAATCACTGAAGACGCCAACATTGCCGAGGCAAGCGCAGCCGTCAGCGTGGCCCGTGTTCGAGTGCGTGGGATGATCATGTTCGGGGCCATGCCTTTCAAAGCTGTGCTGTCCAGTCGAAGTCGCGGAGATAGAGACCAATGGGGTTCAGGCGGATGACGCCCTCGTCCTGAGGTGGCGTCAGTGTCACGGTCGCGATGCCGCGGAAACGGCGAACGGCGGTTTCCTTACCGCGCCGGTCGCGCTCCAATTCGGTCCAGTCGATCTGGTAGCTCTGGTTAGAGAGCGCGACGATGTTGTTGACCTCGATGGCCACCGTCGAATTCTTCGCTTTTTCGAAGGGCGAGTTCGACCGGAACCAGGCATTGACCTTCTCGGTTGCGGGATCCGAAGTCCTCAACAGACCGTAGGTGCGGTCGATATATTGCTTCTGCACGACTGCATCCGGCGTGACGCTGCGGAAGTTTGAGACGAAACTTCCAAGGGTGGCGCGGACCACACGCGGATCCGCATATTCGATCTGCTGTGGGAAACCGGCGCTCGAGGCCGTCCCGAGCTTGTCCACTTCCACAATATACGGCACCAGCTTGACCTGCGTGCTTTGGAAGAGCGCGTAGCTGAAACCGATCACCGCCATAATCATGCCGGTGATACCGACGATCCGCCACGCGGCGGCTGCCTTCACGCAGGATCCATAGCGCTCGTTCCATTCGTTGCGCGCAGCAAAATAGGGGTTATCGGGTATGTTGTGTCCGGCCATGGCGGATCGGCCTCCAGTCATTTGGTGTCATTGATCAGCGGGGGTGGAGGCGGTGATCCGGGTCGGCTGGACTGCTGCTCCAGTTTGGCATTGGCAAGCCCCAGCAGCGATCCGGCATAGGCGCCGGGGGAAGCGATCGCCTTATCTTTGGCCGCTGAGCCGACACCTGCCGCACTACCAATCCCGGCCTCCATGCCACGCATGGCGGCACTGCCAAGGGATGCTCCCCCTGCCCTTGCCGCACTCGCAGCCTGGAATCCTCTGCTGGCGGCTGACGTCGCCAAAAACCCGGCTCCCGCCGCAAAGGATGCGGCCTGTCCGCTGTGGCGGATGGCCTCCATACCCCCGGATACCGAAACACCCTGGACCATGCCCTGCAGGATCGGCGGCACATACATGGCAATGACGAATACCACGACCGAAATGCCGGCGATTGCCAGTGTGGTGATGAACTGTTCGGAGGTTGCCGTTGGCGCCTCCGCGAGGCCGAGCAGGATGTCGGAACCGATCTTGGCGATCATCACCAGCGCCATCAGCTTCATGCCGACGGAAAAGGCGTAGACCAGATATTTGATGGCAAAATCCTTGGTATAGGACGTACCACCTAGTCCGAGCATGATCATGCCAGCCAGAAGACCCACATACATCTCGACCATGACGGCGACGAAGATCGCTGCCACGAGCGAGAAGGACACGACCACCACCACCATGGCGAACACGGCGGCGATTGCGAGCGCGTTGTCCTCCCATAGACCGAACTTTGCCTGTTCGGACATCTTGGTCGCAACGCGAATGCCCGCATCAAAAATGTTGGCGGGCGACGCCGAGCCACCGCCGGCGCCGATCTGGTAGAGGCTGTCAACGACGGCCTTGGCAAATGCCGGCCCCCGATCGAGGATGAAGGCGAAGAGCCCGATGAACATGATGCGCTTCACGAGCTCTGCAAACCAGCTATCGAGAGATGCGGCGTTGATCGCCAGCCACACGGCAGCGATGCCGATCTCGATGCCCGCCAGGATCCAGAACAACGACCGCGCCGCATCCATGACCGTCGTTTCCCAGCCTTTGGCGGCTGCAACGACGGAATTCTCCAGGGTTGTCAGCACTTGACCCTGCTGCGCCAGAGCCGGCGCGCTCGCGATGAGGAAGAGGCCAATCGCGACGAAGGCGAGCTTGGTGCGCCGGGAGGGAGGTATGCTCACCATCGCGGCTTCATCTCTTGGCCACCGCGAATGTCACGCTCGGCATTGCCACCAAAGAACTTCTGGCGATGGGCGCGGCGGTCTGCCTCGGATGCAGTCGCCGGTGATGCTTCTCCTGTTCCGGACATGGGCTCCGGACCCGTTTGGACGATCCATCTTGCGGCGCCGACACCGAACGCGGCGATCCCCACGACAACGAGGACGATGACAAAACGCGGGCTCACCAGCGCGGCTCCATCGTCTGCCCACCGCGGATGTCATGCTCGTCCCCGCTGAAGAATTGCTCGCGGCGCGCTTGAGCGAGATCCCTTTGCGCCTGTTCGGATTGGAACCATGTGCCCATCATCGTCATCTGCTGGGAAACCAGACCGCGCAGTTTTTGCATCTGTGCGACCTGCTGGGCGGCGATCTGGTGTCCGACCTGCAACGCCTTCATCTGCCCATCGGCCGTCTCTGACATCGATCGCAGCGATGACATCGTGTTTTTTTCGCTCGAGAACTGGTCGGCTGTCAGGTTTGCGGCCTTCAAGGTGCCTCCGATCGTATCGCGATTAGTGTCGGACCAGTTCTGATAGGTGGACGAGAAGCTTTCTCCATCCGGCAGATTGCTCTTCATGTCGGAAAAACTTTCAAAACGCTGCTTCAGTACATCGTCGATATTGGCCATCGAAAACGCTACCCCCTGCCCCTTCGCGACGACGTTTTGCAGGTTCTTGAGGTCGTTTTCGACCTGGCCCCAGATGTGGTTCGGCAATTGCGCCGTGTTCTGCAGCATGTTGTTGTAGATGTTGATCTGGTTCTGGATCTGCTCGGCAAGCTGCGAGATCTGGGTGATCTGGTTATTGACCTGTTCGGCCGACTTGCCGACCAGCGAGATCAGCTCCGCATTGTTGGCCAGCTGTGTCCATTCTGTTGCCTGGCCGGTCACGCCACCGGCGTGGACCTGGATTGGTGTCGCGATTGCGAGGCCGGTCACCACGATGACCATCGCACGGTAGGTCTCAAGAGGTTGGAAAGAGTGTTTCGGCATGGGCGATCCCCCTTTGCTGGAGCCAGTGGAGAGGCCATGCGGCCCCATGTTCGGAATGCAGGTTGCGAATTTGCTTCAGGTCTTCCTTACCGGTCGCGCCGACGAAGGAGAGCGCGACCGGACCAAGCGCCATGTTGAATAGCCTTCGGCCCTGCGGCGAAGCGACGTAGTATTCTCGTTTCGGCGAAGCCGTTGCGACGATCTCGATCTGCCGCTCGTTAAAACCGATGCGCTCATAGAATTCTCGCGTGCCCGGCTCGCGTGCCGCCCCGTTTGGTAGGCAGATTTTCGTGGGGCAAGACTCCTTCAGGACGTCGATGATGCCGGATCGTTCCGCGTCTGAAATCGACTGGGTTGCGAGCACCACGGCACAATTGGCTTTGCGCAACACCTTCAGCCATTCGCGGATCTTGTCGCGAAACACCGGATGGCCGAGCATTAGCCAGGCCTCGTCGAGAATGATCAGGCTGGGCGCGCCAGCCAAGCGTTTCTCGATGCGGCGAAACAGGTAGGTGAGAACGGGGACGAGGTTGCGCTCGCCCATGTTCATTAGTTCCTCAATTTCGAAGCACTGGAACGCGCCCAGCGCAAGACCGTCTTCCTCGGCGTCGAGCAACTGGCCCATCGGCCCGTCAACGGTGTAGTGATGCAGCGCGTCCTTGATCTCGCGCATCTGGACGCCTGAGACGAAATCAGAAAGCGAGCGACCGCGGGATTTACCCATCAGCGCTAGCTGCCTGGAGATGGCGTTGCGATAGTCCGGGGTGATGGTCACCCCCTGTAGCGCGACCAGCATCTCGATCCACTCCGCCGCCCAGGCACGGTCGCCATCGGTCGACAGTTCTGCCAGCGGGCAGAAGGCGAGTGCCCTCACCTCACCATTGGCCGACGCGCCAATGTCGCCGCCGATCTGATAGTGATCGCCGTTAACGCCGAGCGTCAGCGGCAGCATCGAGCCGCCCTTGTCGAAGGCGAACACCTGGGCATCCGCGTAACGCCGGAACTGCGCCGCGATCAGCGCCAGCAGTGTCGACTTGCCGGAACCGGTCGGGCCGAAGATCAGCGTATGGCCAACATCATCGACGTGCAGGTTCAGCCGGAATGGCGTCGAACCAGACGCAACTTGCATGAGGGGTGGCGATGCCGGAGGATAGTACGGGCAAGGCGCGGTCGGACTGCCCGACCACACCGAGTTCAGCGGCATAAGATCGGCGAGATTGCGGGTATTGATCAGCGGCTCGCGGATGTTGGCGTAGGAGACGCCTGGCAGGCTACCGAGAAAGGCATCCGTGGCGTTCAGTGTCTCGATCCGTGCGCCAAAACCTTCCGCCTGGATCAGCCGGCGTATCGCCTCGCACTTTTCCTGGAGGCGGGTTTGGTCCTGTTCGAACAGAATGATGACCGGCGTGTAATAGCCATAGGCGACGAGTTGCGACGAGGCTTCGGCGATTGCATCCTCTGTCTCCGCCACCATCAGCATCGCGTCCTGATCGACGGAGCGCGACTGCGTCTGGAACAACTGGTCGAAAAACGGCCGCACCTTCTGCTGCCACTTCTTTCGGGTCCGCTCGAGTCTTGCCCTTGCTTCTTCGGCATCAAGGAAAACAAACCGAGACGACCAGCGATAAGTCAGCGGCATAAGGTCGAGCGTGTTGAGGATTCCGGGCCAACTTTCGGCCGGCAGACCGTCGATCGCCACCACGCCGAGAAACCGGTTCTCGACCATTGGTGTCAGCCCATGCTGAAGCTCAGCCGTCACGAGCCAGTCGAGATACATGGGGATGTCAGGCAGGCGAACCGGATGGTTCTCCCCGGAGATGCAGAAGCGAATGAACTGGAAGAGTTCGTCGTAACGTGCGACGCGGAAGCCGCCGCGTTCTGGCGTCTCCCGCGTCATCATCCGCCGGATCGACACGACATTGCCGAGATACTGTTCGACCTCGCGGATCGAGGTGAGAAAACTTTCGAGTGCCTTGTCGGCATAGGTGGCTGAACGGCTGCCCACATCCGAAAAGATATAGCGCGTCAGCCCGGAGCGCCGCGGCTCCGGCGGCCGCGAGGTCAGGATCAGAGCGTGCCGGCTCTCGAAATGCCCCCTTTCCGTCTGAAAGTGCACTCGTCGCTCATCGTCGATGGCGCGTGTGACGGGATCGGGAAAGTGGGATTCAGTCTCGGTCGGGTAATCGCCGGTCGGAACCCTGATGGCCTCGACCTGGATCATCCATCCGGAGCCGAGTCGCGACAGGATTGCATTGATCTGTCGCGACACCTCGTTGCGCTCGGCGTCGGTCGAGCTCTCGCTATCCGGCCCGGCAAAGTACCAACCGGCCATCAGGGAGCCGTCCTTCAGCAGGATAACCCCATTATCGACGAGGCCGGCATAAGGCACCAGATCGGCAAACGACGGTCCGGAATGGCGGAATGATTTGAGGGCGACCATCTGAAGCCCTCAGAACTTGCGCCACGGCGACGAGGTCGCGCGGTAGAACGTCTTGTAGGCGATGTGGCGGAGATAGACGCGCCGCATCAGCGGATCGGATTTGGCCATCATGCGCAGTGCTGCGACCGAGACCAGCCAGATCGCGATGCCGAACAGCGCCGCATACCAGGTCAGCACGACGAAGATCAGGATGATGGCCGCAAGCGCCGTCAGCAACACCAGTTCGCGGTCGGCGCCCATCAACAGGTTAGGACGCGATAGCGCCCTGTGTACCCGCGAGCGTGCCAGAGAGGAGCCGGCGTCAGCCATGAGCCTCCTCCCCCACTGTGGCCGGCGTCATCGTCGGTTCGGGAGTGTTTTGCTCGGCCTGTGCATGAGCCTCGCCGATCGATGCGCCGGTCGCGCCGAAAAGAGCGACGATCTGGGTGGCCCCAAGAAGGACGCCACCCACCAGCGCCACGTAGCAAAGGCGCCTCGCGAAATCATTCAGTTCGCCCCCGAAGATCAGCATAGCCCCGGCAATGGCAACCGCGGCAAGCGCGATAAACCCCGCCACAGGTCCGGTAATCGATTGCTGGATCTGTTGCAGCGGCGATTCCCAGGGAAGACTGCCGCCACCCGAGGAGGCGAGCGCGGAATCCGCAAGGCCAACAGAGACGGCGACAAGCGTCGCGCCGGTGACAAGAATGGAGATTTTAAGCGACATGGCTGTCCTCATCGATCTGGGCATAGTGTTCAGTCTGGTAGCAGCCATTGCGGTATCCTTCGATGTGAATGACCTCACGAACCCGTCGTCCCTTTCCCGTTCGTTCTATAGAGACAACGAGATCGACGGCCTCGCCGATCACCTCCTGCATCGGCTGCTGGCTGGCTTCCGCCGTCAGCTGCTCCAGCCGGCGCAGGGCTGACATCGCCGTGTTGGAATGGATCGTGGTGACGCCGCCGGGGTGGCCGGTGTTCCAGGCCTTCAGGAGGGTCAGCGCTGCGCCATCACGGACCTCGCCGACGATGATGCGGTCCGGGCGCAGGCGCATCGTGCTCTTGAGCAACCGCGCCATGTCGATCGTGTCGCTGGTGTGCAGTGACACCGCATTCTTGGCCCCGCATTGGATCTCTGCCGTGTCTTCCAGAATGACGATTCGATCGTCCGGCGCATTCGCGATAATTTCGGCGATGACCGCGTTTGCAAACGTTGTTTTGCCCGAACCCGTGCCTCCTGATACCACAATGTTCATGCGAGACGAGATCGCGCGGCGCAAGACGGATGCCTGTGCTTCGGTCATAAATCTCGCCTTTACGTAGTCGTCCAGCGGAATCAGGCGTGACCCGCGGCGCCGGATAGTGAAGCTCGGTCCGGAAACGAGGGGCGGCAGCAGGCCCTCAAAGCGGTGCCCGCCGATCGGCAGTTCGCCGGAAATGATTGGCTGTTGATCGTCGGCCTCCGATTGCAGCGCGTGGGCCACGCTGCCGATGATCACTTCTGCTGCGGTCAGGCTCATGACTCCGGCCGAAGCTATCCCCTGCCCCAGGCGCTCAATGAAGAGCTTCCCATCGGGATTGAGCATGATTTCGACGACCGTCGTATCATCAAGCGCGACGCAGAGTTGGTCGCCGAGGGCATCCTGAAGTTTGCGAATGAGACGCGAATGGGAGCGCAGTTGGGTCACGCGGCACTCCTGATGCCTGCGCCTGTGATGTCAGAGATTAGATGGTAGCTCGACGGGCAGACCTGCTCGAAGCTGACCCAATCGGCCGGCAGGCTTCCGGCAATGGCGATTGTATTACCGATCCCGGTCGGTTCGCCGAGCCGTCGCATCGGCCAGCCAGCACGTTTCAGGATGCGCTCGAAGCGAAGATCGGTTGCCGTGACAATCTCGGTGTAACCGTTCGCCATCGACCATTCGATGATACCGGCAAACAAGGACGACGTCGCCAGATGCAGCTGGCCCCCTCCCCTTTCATCCGCTAAAGACGTGTCGACGCAGAAACGTGAACTCTCGACCATCCCGGGATGCACATCAAGTGAGCCTTTGAACAGCAGTTGGGGAAAGGTGTACTCCAGCATTGTCGGCCCAGAAGCCGGAAGAAGACGGACGCAACCGACGACCAAATCACTATCCGACAGGACAAGAATGTATGTCGGGAGCAACCCGTCATACTGATCGCGCTCCTCGTTTTCGGATATGGAAACGTCCCATCCGAGGCGTCCACCAAACACCTTTGCACGTAGTTGATGCATCTGCATAAGGAAACTTTGGCGACGTTCGTAATGGTAGGGTGAGATGGTCAGTATCCGCATTGTGATCTCCTCATGAATAGGTCAGGTGAACAGAAATCACTTCGCGAGGCGTTCGACCACGTGCAGATTTGCACCCACTGATTCTCTTGAGTCGCGCGACCGTAAACTCCAGTGCGGGCTGGTGGTTGATGCTGAAGGTCGAAGAAGATGTGCAAATCTGCAGTTGCGGATCACTAGCGTAGAAATTGCGAATCGACCTAACCTGCTGATAAGAAATGGTGAATCCGGTTCGGGCTTGAATTATCTAAATTTGTGTTAACTTCTCGTTAACCAGAAATGCCTTGCAGCTCTCGTCGAATCGCACATACTAATCACGCTTTCCACTCGCATGGAGCCGGAAAAGCGTTATTCTTGGATAGAGCGGTGAAATGAACGTGGCGCAGACCTTCGATTTGGACATAGACTTCGACGAGGAGATCCTCCAGCAGGGCGAACTCATCTCCGACAAGCTGAATATGCTGCGCATTGAGCAATATCCACCGGACGCCGAGAAAGGCCTGCGCCTTTTTTCTTCAGCGGAGGTTGCCGAGTTTCTCGGGGTAACACAAAACCATATTAAGAAACTGCATCTTGAGGGAAAAGGCCCAGAGCCGCTCGTATCACAGTCCGGACGCCGTTCGTACACAGCAGCGCAGATGATGGAGCTGCGTGCCTTCCTCGATAGGTACGGCCGCACCGATTTCAAGCGTTATGTTCCCCACCGTCGCGGCACCGAAGGCTTGCAGGTAGTCTCCGTTGTGAATTTTAAAGGGGGTAGCGGGAAGACGACCACGGCCGCGCATCTGGCCCAGTATTTGGCTCTCACAGGTCACCGCGTTCTTGCGATAGATCTTGATCCGCAAGCGTCCTTGTCGGCTCTTCATGGAATTCAGCCTGAACTCGACAAGAACCCATCGCTGTTCGAGGCACTACGCTACGATGATCAACGTAAATCTATAAAGGACGTAATTCAGAGTACGAATTTTCCAGGGCTTGATATTGTGCCCGCGAACCTCGAACTCCAGGAATACGAGTATGAGACTCCACTAGCTGCGTCAAACAAGAACTCTCCAGAAGGGCGCATGTTTTTCACCCGGATTTCCAAGGCACTCCAAGAGGTGGATGATCGCTATGACGTTATTGTTATCGATTGCCCTCCCCAGCTCGGTTACCTAACGCTGACAGCATTAACTGCTTCGACGTCAGTTCTTATTACAGTCCATCCGCAGATGCTCGACATCATGTCCATGAGCCAGTTCCTGCTCATGTTGGGGGGCATCTTGCAATCAATCAAAGGTGCGGGCGCAAAGGTGCGGCTGAAGTGGTTCCGATATCTCGTGACACGATATGAACCGATGGATGGACCACAAGCGCAAATGGTTGGGTTCATGCAGGCCATGTTCAATAAGCGGATGCTCAATAACCAGATGGTTAAATCCACTGCAATTTCGGATGCTGGCATAACTAAACAGACGCTTTACGAGGTTGAGCGGAGCCAGTTCACAAGAACGACCTATGATCGCGCCATCGAATCTCTCAACGCAGTCAACAGTGAGATCGTCGCGCTTATCCACAAGGCATGGGGGAGAAAATGACCACTTTCTTGACAGCCGTGCAGAATAGCGAAAAAGCTTTGAAAATCAGAGGATTATTTACAAAAATGGAGGGTGCAAATGGCTAGAAAACACCTTTTGGCCAATATCGCGTCTACCGTTAGTGATTCACAACCTCAAAACAGCCCGTCGGTAAGCAGAGCTGATTATGCCCGGCGGGGGGCAACGCGTTCGATGATGCAATCTCTTGATGAGATGGCTGAGAACTCAATGCGTGTGCTTGACGGCGAGACTATCGTTTCACTTGATCCTGAGGTACTGGAAGCATCACCGTTTGCTGATCGCATTACCAGTAATGACGAAGATTTTTCCGCATTGGTCTCGGCCATCGAGCAGGCAGGTCAGTCCTCACCCATCCTGGTACGACCTCACCCGGACATTTCCGGACGCTTTATCATTGTATACGGTCACCGTCGCGCTCGCGCAGCCCGCCAGTTGGGGATTGCTGTTAGAGCTGTCGTCAAGCCAATAGAAGATATTGCCCACGTTATCGCACAGGGACAGGAGAATACGGCGCGCTCGGATCTGACCTTTATCGAGAAGGCGCTTTTTGCAAGAAAACTCACCGTCTCCGGAATGGATAAGGAAACGGTCAAGAGCGCACTGACAATCGACGATACTCTGCTTTCCAGAATGCTCTCCGTCGTAGAGCAGGTACCTGAAGATGTTCTGAATGCGCTAGGCGCGGCAAGAGGTGTCGGGAGAGATCGGTGGGAGGAACTTAAGAAGCTCGTCCAATTGCCTGACAAATCCGCGCAAGCATCAAATCTGATTCGAAGTGACGCGTTTGCTGCTATCGATTTCGACCAGCGTTTCCCTTTGTTGCTCGATGAACTGACGAAAAAGGCAAAGGGTAAAAAAACGGCCATAGCCAAGCCTGCTGAAAAGGCTTGGTCGCTTGCGGGCAACGCTGTGAAAGTTGCGACAAAGGATACGGGAAAAGGCTTTACCTTGGCGCTCAAGGCAAAGAACGCATCCCGCTTTGGAGCTTACCTGTCGGAGAATCTAGAGCAATTCTATCAAGAGTTCCAAAAGATGGAGCAGGAGTAACGGAAGACAGCAAAAGAAAAAGGCCCCCAAACGTCGCCGTCGTGGAAGCCCTTCTCGATCTGTAGCAAGTTGAGAATCGCACTTCCCCGAATCATAGTCAAGAGTCTTTGACGTCGTTTTGGCGAGCGGAAATCTTTTGCCTTATTGAAAGGTGAACGGAGATGCTTGGAAATCTTATAACGACGCCCTTTGGGCGGCGGCCGATGTCGCTTGGCCAGATGAAAGCGCAGGCCTGTGCCCAGGAAATTGAAGCAGGAAAAGTTGCCGACAAGTGGCAGGTGTATCGCTGGCTGTGTGAAGGCAAGGAAATTATCGGGGTTGGTGATCGGTCACTGGCCGTCCTGAACGCCTTGCTGTCGTTTCTACCGGACAACGAGCTCTCGGATGAAAACGGATTGATTGTCTTTCCATCAAACGCCCAGCTGTCGTTACGCGCCCATGGTATGGCGCCGGCAACACTTCGCAGGCACCTTGGGGCGTTGCTCGAATGTGGTTTGATCACCCGCAAGGACAGTCCCAACGGCAAACGTTATTCCCGCAAGGACAGGGGTGGGGAGATCACGGATGCATTCGGCTTCTCCCTCGCACCACTGCTCGTGCGCGCAGAAGAGCTACAGCAGGCCGCAGAGAGCGTTCGGGCCGCATCCATGGCTCTGAGGCTGGTGAGAGAGAGAATAACGCTCCACAGGCGCGATATTGCCAAACTAATTGAAGTTGCGGTCACTGAAGCCGTGCCTGGGGACTGGGGAACCATCTGGGAGCGTTTCCGTGCTCTCGTCGGCGCCCTTCCGCGCAAAGCCAGCCTTGGCGTCCTGGAACCGATCCTCGGCGATCTGGCTGCACTGCATGAAGAAGTGGCTAACTTACTGGAAGATCATATTAATACTGAAAATATGAGCGGCAATGAGTCCCGTAATGAGACGCAGCAACAGAATTCAAAACCCGACTCTACATCTAACCTTGAACCTGGCTTTAGAAAAGACCAAGGAGCAAAACCTGAACCTGTCCAGAAAGGGGAGGGGGTTGAGAATGTTACAAACACCTATCCTTTGGGTTTGGTGATGAAAGCCTGCCCCGAAATTGCTGATTATGCGGTTAGCGGTATTGGCAGCTGGCGTGAGCTGCTGATGACGGCGGCGCAGGTGCGGGGCTATCTCGGCATATCGCCCTCGGCCTACGAGGATGCTCTGGATGTTCTGGGACAGGAAAACACGGCCATTGTCATCGCCTGCATGCTGCAGCGCGCCGAAACTATAAATTCGGCGGGCGGATATCTGCGGGCATTGACCGAAAAGGCGAGGGCAGGGGAGTTCTCTGTTGGTCCTATGCTGATGGCTGCTCTTCGTTCGACCGGAACGCATCTGCAGATGGTGCCGAAATGATCTGGTTCGGGGTAAAATGCTTGAGGACTCGACTCTTTAACCAATCTCTGCATGAAATATCTTCATGGCAAAAACTCCTCGTCAGTCTTCTCGACCGCTGCTTCGTGAAACAGAGCGTCCCTTGCAGAGCACACCGCGCAAGCGTCGTGATCCGGCGCAGCCGCAACTGTCACTTGATCCCATGCCGGAGCGTGTCGAGCCGTGTCTGGCTTTACTCAAAACAAGGCCGCCGACAGGTCCGGACTGGCTGTTTGAGGTCAAATGGGACGGTTACCGGCTTGCTATTCATATCGAACCCAAAGGGATCCGTATTCTGACACGGGGAGGGCACGACTGGACCCACCGTTTTCCGGCAATTGCAGAAGCGGCAAGGAACCTGGGGGTGGCGATCGCCATTCTTGACGGTGAAGCAGTTGTTCTTGATGACGATGGACTGCCTGACTTTGGCCTTTTGCAACAATCGCTCGGCGGTCGAGGTGGCAAGCGTATATCGGAGGAGGCCTCGTTTTATGCCTTTGATCTGCTTTATTTCGACGGCCATGACCTCAGGGACATGGAACTGGTGTCACGCCGACATCTGCTTGAGGATCTGATCGGAAAAGCGGATGGCGTCATAAAATATTCTGAAACGATTGAAGGCGATGGCGATAGTCTTCTTGCTGATGCCTGTCGGCACGGTCTTGAAGGCATAATCGCCAAGCGGAGAGACAGTCCTTACAGCAGTGGCCGCACCGGCGACTGGCTCAAGATCAAATGCACGCAAAGCGAAAGCTTCTTCATTATCGGTTGGGAGCCTTCAAGCCTTGCCCGTGGCGGGATTGGGCGTCTCCTGCTCGCGGCCTACAAAGGCCATGATCTCGTTTACGTTGGCAGTGTTGGCACCGGGTTTAGCCAGCGTACGGCAACGGCCCTTCGCAAGGACCTGGAGAAGCTGAAGACCACCAAGCCGCAGGTTCCGATCCAGGAAAAGGGTGTGCAATTCGTCCTGCCGACGTTGATCGCGGAAATTGAGTTCCGGGGGTGGACGCATGATGGCAACCTCAGGCATGCGTCCTACAAGGGCCTGCGCGAACTGCAGGATAACGCTGCCGTCTATGAAGTTTGAATGCAACTTGACAAATATGGGTCGCTACGCAATATATACCCCAATGGGTTACTGAAGAATAATGCAGACAGTTTGTGGATCTCCCCTATTTATCAAACAGGCTGCTGAGATATTCGCACTCGAAGAGCGAGCGGATTTGATTGCATTCTTGGTAGGTAATCCTCTCGCGGGTGATGAAATGCCCGGTTGCGGAGGTGTTTGAAAATTTCGTTTCGGGCGAAAGCGAAGGGGAAAAGCGGTGGGGCCAGGGTCACTTACTACTGGTATAGCGATGAGGCTCCAATTTATGCGCTTTTAGCATACCCGAAGAATGCAAAGACAGATTTGACAGCGGATGAACGATCTGCGGTTGCCGCATTCGCCAAGGCGATTAAAGCGGCGGCAAGGAGTTTGAAATGAACAGAAAGTCTACATTTGCGAACGATTTGATGCAGTCCATGGCCGATGCGCTTTCACATGCGCAAGGCCGGGAGGTCAAGGGTATTGTCGTCCACAAAGTGGATGTTACCAACGTTGATGCCAAAGCCGTTCGAAAGCGGCTTAATCTCACACAGGACGAAATGGCGGCTGCCTTGGGTACAAGTCCTTCCGGTTACAAGAAATGGGAGCAAGGATCGCGTCAGCCTTCGGGAGCAGCCAGAACCCTTTTGCATGTCATGGCAAAAGAACCAGAAGCAGTAATGCGTGCGCTTGCGACAGACTAAATTGCCGGAAACGCATATCACCGATCCAAGACCAATCCCAGCTTCTTTGCCCGATCAAGCAGGTGCTTGACCGACGAGGCTGTCCAGGTTGCCGATCCTCGCGGTGTACGCTCGTACATCGCTTCAAGCTGGGCTGCAATGTCGCGCAAGGTGAGGTCCGGATTTGCATTGGCAATGCCGATGGGCGCCGCGAACCGAAAATGTTCCCCATCGCCAACGCCAGAGGCGGTCAAACAATGATCCGGGCGGCTCTTCCCATTTTGCGCTCGGCATTGTTGTAGTAGCCTGCCGCTTGCGTCATGGACTTGTGCAATGACTGTTGCATAGCTTCCGCAAGCGGAATGCCGCAGTTGGCCGCCTCCGTCAGATAGCCGGAACGTAACCCATGGGCCGAAAACATTGCCGGATCGAGACCCGCCTGCCTGGCGCGTGTTTTGACGATGAGATTGATCGATTGCGGCGTCAGCGCCCGCCGGTCAAGATTGCCCCATTGATCGATGCGCCGGAACACAGCGCCGTTCTCAATTCCGGCTGCCTTGATCCAGGCTTTCAATGCAAGAACAGGCCGACCAATCAACACCACCTGTTCGTCATCATCGGCCGAGGTGGTTTTTGTTCTGCCGAGATGGATGGCGAGGCAGGGCAGGGGAGGGGAATCCTTGTTGGCCGGATCAGCGGGGACCGGCGCCTCGTCAACGAGGTTGTCCATACGCAGTCCGGCGACCTCGGAGCGGCGGCGGCCGCCGGAAGCGAAGGCCATCAGCAGCAGGGCACGATCACGCACATCAACCAGCCTGTCGCCGGCACAGGCAGCCAGCAGCTTGACCAGCACATCCGCCGTCACCGCCTTTTTGCTCTTGCGCTGACGGGCCCGGGCGCTGGCGCGGACAGCCAGCCGCAGCGCACTTTTGAGGGAGGGTGCCGAAAACGACCCGGTCAAGCCGCGCCAGCGTGTCAGGATCGACCAGCTGGTCAGCCGCCTGCGCACCGTGCCCGGCGCATGCGGGCCGGTGCTGCGCAGCATGCCTTTGGCCCGCAATGCAACTGTCACGTCTTGCGGCATGCCGTGCTCCGGATTGTTTTCGCGCTCGGCGGGATCCCACAAATGGTGGGCGACGAATTTCAGCAACAAACTTTCCGGCGCCGGCCAGGGCAGGGGGCCGCCAGTGACGGCCAAACACCAGGTCTCGAGATAGCCAAGGTCGGATGCCAGCGCCCGCATGGTGTTGTCGCCCATGCCTTCACTGGCCAGATGCTTGAGCGTCGCCACATCGGCGTCGGTGAGGATTGCGGCGAGTTGGTCGCGGCGGTCGAACGGCAGGATGGCATCAAGGGCATCCAGCGCCTCGGCCCGGGCAGTTATCGACATGGCGGGTGGCATCATCAGCGCTCTTCGCCGTAGTAGGCGATCGGTAAATTCCCGATCAGCAGCACCATGGGCACAGTGACGGCCACAAGAAGCATAGCCGAAGCCGCAGTTGCGACCAGCACGAGGATGTCCTGCCAGCTGGAGCTCGCCGCCCCACCCACGCTCTTCAAGAATGCTTCACTCGTTGCTAGACCAACACTGATACCGAGCGCAAGGGCGGCACTGCCAACGATTGTTCCGGCTATAGTATTGGCGGCGATCCGTGCCATTCTCCGGGTCCTATGTAACCGGATAAGGCCAAAAGCGACCGATATCCATAGGAGCGACAGGAGTAATGTCTTCGTGTCGTCCGCTAAAGAAGGCATATAGACCATCGCCACTGCAACAGCCTTGTCCAACGGCAGGAAGAGACGCAACAGCAGGCTGAAAGCCAAGGCGCCCGCAAGCATGTAGCTGAGCACGGTTGCGTGTATCTCAAGATCAGTGCGCACGGCGTTGAACAACGGCCGATCGTGGCGATTGTGAAAGGACAGCATGGTGTGTTTTCCTCGTTGTGATTGGCACGAAGATGCAGAATTGCTGATTTGCCATGTGAAATCAATCACTATCGATACCTGCAAACTATCGATAGTGAGCCATCTATTGGAGTTTTCCTTGCCATCTGCGGCTGGAATCGCTATATTTGCGGGATTTCGATAGAGGAAAGCCGATGTCTGAACCACAACTCTCCGTCCGCAGCACTAAGGCGAGGGACTTGGCCCATGCGCTGGCGCGCCGCACCGGTCAGCCAATCAACAAGCTCGTCGAGCAGGCGCTCGAGCGCTACGATCTGGAATTGCGCCAACAGTCTGCCCGGACGCCAATCGATGTCCTATCGGACTTGATGGCCCAGGGCCGGTGTGCTGTGCCGACCGGCACGACATCTGCGCATGACGATTTCTACGACGAATATGGTTTGCCACGATGATCGCTGTCGATACGTCGGTCATTCTGGCGATGGCTTTGGGAGAGCCGGAGGCCGAACGGTTCATATCGCTGGTGGGTCGGGAGGCACTTGCAATCGGCTGGCCGACCCTGCTTGAGGCTCGAATGGTGCTGACAGGAAGAGGATTTCCAAACGCTTCGGACATTGTCGATCAGTTTGTTCGGCTTCCGAACGTAACCGCGATTGCTTTCGACGAAAAGCATTATCGTGAAGCGGAACGAGCGTTTGACCGCTTCGGTAAAGGTCGCCATCCAGCCACACTTAACATGGGCGACTGCTTTTCTTATGCAGTCGCAGCCATCGCCAAGGCGCCGCTGCTATTCAAGGGAAATGATTTCGCCAAAACGGATATACGATGTCACCCGGGCTCTGCAGTGCCGCCGATCGATCGCCGCGACCAGCTCACCGACTAAGACGTGGCAACCCTCAAGCATCTGGCACGGCAGGGCCCCACAATACTCTTCGGGCACTTGCCTCCGGCCTTGCTTATGGATGCGAGGCTATCGTGCTATGAGGCCAAGCCTCTTCGCCCTATCAAGCAGGTGCTTGACCGACGAGGCTGTCCAGGTTGCCGATCCTCGCGGTAGGCGCTCATATATCGTTTCAAGCTGGGCTGCAATGTCGCGTAAGGTGATATCTGGATTGGCATTGGCAATTGTCTACTGTTGAAGCAGGACGGAGAATACTTGAAAGCTTGCCTCAAAAGTATTACCTTCTGTAAAACAATCATTACCGAGGCAGAAATGACAACCACCGTGACGACAAAGGGCCAGGTGACCATTCCCAAGCCAGTGCGTGATTTCCTTGGAATCGTACCTGGTAGTAAAATCGACTTTCTTAGAGCGAGCGACGGAAGCGTTGTGATTACTCGTGCTGACAGACATCAGCCGAAGAGCCGATTTAACAATCTGCGTGGTCATGCCGGGGAGGGGCTTAATACGGACGCGATCATGGCGCTCACGCGCGGTGAAGGATGACCCTTATTGATACGAACGTGCTGCTTGATCTTGTTACAGATGACCCAAATTGGGCGGATTGGTCGATTGCACAACTGGAAACCGCTTCGTTGCGCGGCCCACTACTGATTAACGATATTGTCTACGCCGAGCTAGCAGTGCGTTATAAGACCATTGAGGAACTTGACGCATTCATTGACGCCGCAGGCCTCGAAATTCAGCCAATGCCCCGAGCTGCACTATTCTTGGCCGGAAAGGTATTTACACGGTATCGCAAATCCGGAGGCTCGCGAACCGGCGTTCTTCCCGATTTCTTCATCGGTGCACAAGCCGCTATAAGTGGATTTACTCTGTTAACTCGCGATACCAGTCGATACCGAACTTATTTTCCGACCCTGACACTAATTACACCAGACACTTCAATCGCTTGAAGAAATCGAGACCAGGCCTAGCTTCTTTGCTCGATCGAGCAGATGCTTGACCGACGAGGCTGTCCAGGTTGCCGATCCCCGCGGCGTGCGCTCGTACATCGCTTCAAGCTGGGTGGCAATGTCACGCAAGGTGAGGTTCGGATTCGCGTTGGCAATGCCGGTGATCAGAGACATCAGCCGGTCCTCCGGCAAGCGGCGACGGGCAGGGCTAACCAATCCCGGATCAGCCAAACCTTCATGCACGAGGCGGTTTACCGAACGCCGCAAGCGATCAACCGACCATTTCTGCCCGCGTTCGCGATTGAGGCTTCTCGCCACGTCTTCCCAAGGGTGGCTTGGACGCATGCGCTGCACAATCGGCAGCCAGGAGGCCATCGTTGCGGTCAGATCAGCGAGATGATCGCGTTTTCTTGCCCGTGATGTTTTGGCAATGGCCTCGGGTGTCCGCGCGCGCAGACCCGGATTGCCAGGAAGTTTGCCACGACCTTTGGCGGCTTTGATACCAGCTTTGGTGCGCTCCGAAATCAAGGCTCTTTCCAACTGCGCAACCGCGCCCAGTACCTGCAACGAGAACATACCCTGCGGTGTGGAGGTATCAATCGGGTCGTTCAACGAGCGGAAATGCGCACCCTTGTCTTCCAGTTGTTCGATTACCTGCAGCAGATGGCTGACAGAACGAGCCAAGCGGTCCAGACGAACAACGACCAGGACTTCTCCTGCATCGATCTCACGTATCAACTTTGCCAGAACCGGCCGAGCGCGCGAAGCACCAGAACCCCGCTCTTCGAAAACCATGTGACAGCCAGCTGCCCGCAATTCGATCAGCTGAGCATCGCTCAACTGATCTTCCGTGGAAACACGAGCATATCCGATAAGACGTGGCTTGGATTGGAGTTTCATATCGCGATTCTAGGCAGAAAAGCCGGTTTGTACAATATCGGAAGTTATCAGAAAACGGTCGTTTGAAAATGCCGATAATGGAGTCCGGAATCGCTCGAGAGGCTAACGAGATAGGCTGATCCTCAGGAAATAGGCGTTTCCACGACGAAGAGTGCACGGTGCCTAGCCCAGCCTGGCAATTGATAATGGCTAGTTATCGATGGTTAGAACGGAGTTAGCATGAACTCTATACAACAGAAGTTATTCGCTAGATAGATTCGCGTTAAGTCTGTATTTACCATAATTTCAATGTCTTACGATATTGCTAAATCGCCCATCTCAACTTGCTGGGGCCGATTTCGGCGCAACAACCGCTTTGACTGGGCTTGACGAGCGTATTGCCCGTCTCCCGGTAGCGAAAGGGTTTGTCGAACGCTCGCATTTCGCCGACGCCTGTGCCTCGCTGTGGATCGACGGCGAGTTGGTCCACCTCGAGGACCTCGTCCTCCACAACGCCACGCGCGATATTCGCACATCGACGCATGAACTGACAATCGCCCGCGATGTATTGAAAACCCGTCGGCGCATCGCCGCACAGGCACCCGGCTGGGCGCTGTCGCCCGACGGTCTCCGCAGCCTACGAGGCCAGGCTGCGACGGAGGCATCTGGTGGCATCGCGGGCGCGAGCGAGCCGGCGCCGGGTGCCGATGAGTTATTCGGAGGAGGGGAGGTTGAAGAGGTCGAAGATGGTGTAAACACGCTTGACACCGAACTTGCCGCCATTGATGCGCTGCTCGCCCGCTCTAACGCAGCGATCGAGCAGGCAAGGCGGCCCGGTAGCACCGGTTCCGCGGAAAAGAATCCGCTAGTTTACGATCTCGACTGGGACGAGGACGAGCGGCTGGAAGAATGGCGCGGCGTGCTGCGGCAGACGCAAGACCTGCCACCGATGCTGCAGGCGGTGCTCGCCCTTGATGCCTGGAATGAGCTGTGCGTGCTGCAGCATGTGCCCTGGCTTGGTCGGCTTCTGGCAGCGTCGATCCTGCGTGATGCTGGGCTGACGACGGCAGCGCATCTGGCCGCCTTTAATGTCGGGCTCAAAATTATCGCCGTCGATCGCCGCCGCCATCGCGACCGGGAGGCCCGGCTGCTCGCCATGACACAGGGTTTCATGGCGGCCGCTGAGCTCGGTCTGAAGGAGCACGACCGGCTGGCTCTGTCGCGAAAAATGATGGAGCGGCGGCTGGTCGGAAGCGCACATCCTCAAAGTTGCCGGGTTTGATCGAGCTGGCGCTCTCGCGGCCGCTGGTGTCGGCCGGCATGATCGCGAATGAACTCGCCATCACCCCGCGGGCAGCGCTTCGGATCGTAGAAGAGCTGGGGTTGTGGGAGATGACGGGGAGGGGGCGGTTTCGGGCGTGGGGATCATGTAGGCAGATACCGGCGCCCGTGGTAGAAACACCTGACCCAGACTTAAGAGAGCGTCGGAGGTTTCGCAGGTTTTGCGGGCCGTCTTATTGATGTACGCTAGACTTGACTCTCTGTCGCTCCAGGTTGAAACCAGTGTCGTCATGAATTTGGGAGGTAGTATGATGGATTTTGACCTGCCGGACGGACTTTATCCGTTCATAGATCAACGTCTCCCGCTTGCAGACATGGCCATGATCGAAGTGCCGCCGGCCTTGGAGCAGCTGTTGCGAACTCAGGCTAAGGCGAATGGCGTCGATATACATCGAGGTGCTCCCGTCGAGCTTGAATGTACGTCCGCGGATTTTCCAGAGGCTACCTTCCTCGTCTATTGGCCGTACGAAGAAGACCGGCTTCACATGCTGGCCCCGAAACGGTTCGGGGTTGGGCTGGCTTAAACCTCTGCACGCGAGCTGTGGTTTCTGATAGACAGGGACATTAGATTGGGGATCTGATTTGACGGACGAACGCATTTTACAACGCGCTTTCAGGCCACGAGCCCGCCTGCTTCAGCTGCTGGGTGATCAACTTATCGGATCGGCACGGCTGGCGCTCTTCGAACTTGTCAAGAACGCATATGATGCTGATGCGAGCGAGGTGACGATTACCTTCACGAAGCTAGAGACGCCGGACGCTGCCATCTCGATCAGGGATGATGGCCAGGGTATGTCTCTGGATGTCATCGAGAACATCTGGCTTGTTCCGGGCGACGACCATCGCGAGCGAGAGCGTGGGAGTGCTGTCAGATCTCCAAAGTTTCAGCGTCTTCCGCTCGGTGAAAAGGGGGTTGGCCGCTTCGCGGTGCACAAGCTCGGCGACACGATCAGGCTCGTGACCAGAGCCGAAGGACAACCCGAGTGCGTGGCGGAATTCGACTGGGACAGACTGCTCCAGGAAACCTATTTGAACGATGCGGAAATTACCGTCCGCGAGCGTGCGCCGGAAGTATTTTCGTCCGGTACGGGCACGCTGATCGAGGTCACGCGCCTGAGAAGCGAAAACTGGACGCGAGGCACGATCCGCGACCTCTACCGCCAGGTTACATCGATAGCCTCGCCGTTTGGAGACCGAGGTGGCAATTTCGAGGTCAAGCTGGAGGTGCCCGAACATCCGGAGTGGCTTTCAACGCTCCCAGGACTTCGCCAGCTTCTCGCGATGGCCCCGTACCGCTTCGAGTTCGACTTCGACGGTTCGCGGTTGCATTATCGCTACGAGTTTGTCGGCATCCCGGGGGTCAAGCTGGAAGGACGCGTCTCCGAACGGGAAGAAGTTCACTTTCAGGTGCCGCCTGCGGACGAGCCGGACGACCTTGACCCGATCGATGAACCGAGACCAAAGCGCCGGGCCCGCATTACTGCCAATCCTTCGACTCTCGAAGGCATCGGCAAGGTCTCAGGAAAGTTCCACATCTTCGACCGAGACAAGAAGGTCCTGCCGAACTACGGCGACACCCGCTTTCTCGAGCGCTTCCTGAACCAGAACGGCGGTGTGCGCGTCTATCGCGATGGGGTCCGCGTCTACAACTATGGTGAACCCAGTGATGACTGGCTTGGCCTCGATCTGCGCCGCGTTAACGAGCCGACCAAACGCCTCAGCCGCAACATAACGATCGGCGTTGTCGATCTCGGCCTAGCGGAAAGCCCGGGATTGCAGGAAAAGACGAACCGCGAAGGTTTTGTCGAGACTGCTGCATACGAGCGCCTGCGACGCGTCGTTCTTGGCGCGCTCTGGATATTGCAGGTTGAGCGCAACCTCGACAAGGAGCGAATCCGCAAGGTGACCGGGGGTGCGAGCGACGTGCCACAGGGACTGGCGGGCCCGCTGACCGAACTTCGCCGTCTCGCACGCGAGAACAGCGTCGGTGACGTGCTTGAGCCGACCATACGCAGGATCGAGGAGGACTATCAGACCCTGCGCGAAAACTTCGCACGCTCCGGCGTGTCGCATGCGGGTCTGGCGATCATCTTCCACGAGGTCGAGCGTGGTGTCAGGGTTCTGACAGGTTCGATCAATGACCCCAGCATGACGATCGAAAGTCTTCGCGATCAGGCCGGCCAGCTGCAGGGCGTGCTCGAGACCTCCTCGCAGCTTCTTCGAAACACGACGACGAAACCGGGGTCTCTGAGAGACATGGTCCGCACGGCTCGCGATCTGAGTCTACTGCGCTTTCGACTGCATGGCATCAAGCTCGAATGCCCTGCGCTAGAGGATCACGGCCCAGACGCGACCGCAACCTTTGCCTCGGGGCTTGTACTGGGCGCCCTCACCAACCTGATCGACAATGCGGTGCACTGGGTCAAGGTGCGGCATCCCGAGCCAGGCGAACGCCGGATCTACGTGAATGTGATCCCTGACTACGAGGGCGGCCCGGCCATCGTGGTAGCCGACAACGGTACCGGTTTCCTCGATGATCCCGCGACCATGGTCAGCCCGTTCTTTACCCGGCGACCAGGGGGGAGCGGTCTTGGGCTCTATTTTGCGAACTTGGTGATGGATTTGAACGAAGGTAGACTTGTATTTCCGACCATGGATCAGGCGGAGGTACCTGACGGCTATGACGGGGCAGTCGCAGCGCTCGTTTTCGGGAGAGCCTGATTGTTTACGCCTGCACGCTATATCGTTCTGGACGATGAACTCTCTGAACTCGCAACTCTTGTTGATGCCCTTCATGTTCTGGGTGCGCCCTGCATCGGAATTCGTTTCGATCCGCTTGATCTTCCGAAGCCGGCGCATTTCAAGGGGCTGCGCGTCCTTTTCAGTGATCTGCATCTTGTGAAGGCTCAGCCAGCCGGAGTGCAGCATTACAACACTCTTGCAGGGCTTCTTGATCGTTGTGTCCCAGAAAGCCATGGCCCTTACCTGCTTGTCCTGTGGACATCGCATGAGCACGAGAGGGCGGCGCTCGCAGCGCGTCTCGAAGAAATACTGCCCGCGTCCAAGAAACCTATCGCTGTGCTTGCACTCGACAAGGTTCAGTTTCGACACGGAGCAGTATGGGATGCGGCGGGTTTGCAGGAAGCAATCGAGGCGCGCGTCGGTTCCATGCCTCAGCTCCAGGCGCTTCTAAATTGGGAACGCGATGTTCTCGCGGCAGCGAATGAGACCCTGGCGGTCATCGGCGGCCTGGTGCCCGCCGAACAGCGAACCGTTGCGCAATATGCCGGCGCGCTGGATGGAGTCCTCAGTCATATTGCCGTCGCCTCGGCGGGCAATGCCAATGCCCGGAATGACAGGAAAGGCGCGGTAACCGCTGCCCTCGCACCGCTGCTTTCAGATCGAATAGCGAACCGCCCCCAGGATGCAGATGCAAACGCCCTGTGGGAGCAGGCGGTGACCTTCCCTCAGGGACCGGAACTTCAGGCTGCCCAGAAGGCGCGAATGAACAGAATGCTCCATCTCGCCGTGTCACCGGCGGAGCCCGTCAACCGGCACGACTGGGGTGCGATCGTTCCTCTCGGGAACGATCAGCTGAGCGACGCCGCCATGAATGCAAGGTTCGGCGTCGCGGCAGACCATCTCCGTGATCGGGAATTCAAGCTGAGAGCTGAACGTCGGACGGAGGGACAACTGGTTGTTGTGCGCGCCGGTGCTGCCTGCGACCAGGCCCAGAGTCAGAGCGGACCCATTCCATTGCTTCTTGGTCTTCTGGTCCCGAGCACGGCGCTTTCCCAGAACAAGCGGTCGCCGGCGATCCACGTCTGCGACGAGAAGTTCGAGCTCGACGGCTATCAGGAGCCGGTCAGTCTTCTGATCCATGCGCGTTTCAGCACGACGACCGTGGCACAGGAGCTTCAGAACTGGCCGATAGCCACGCTTCGGCTGCGCGAACAGCTGCTGACGACGATCCTTGTTCACGTTGCTTCGCATGCGATGCGACCGGGGACACTTCGCTTCTAGCGATCAGGGCTTCTTGTCGACGTCCGGTTCGGCAAGCAGGCGGGCGCAGCATGGGCCGACCAGGGTCCAGATCGCGTCTGTGACTTCGCCAAGCGCCAAGTCAGTGACCTGGATCGACCGGGCATAGTTTCGCCACTGAGCCTGCTTGCCGATATCCTCAAAGAACATACTGGACAGACCCGGTGGTCGTGCCGACGGGATTGGCGTTCGTCTGCGCTCGAACGTCGCACTGATCGCTGCATCGAGCTCCAGATCCGGGATGCTCGCGACCTGAGGGATGGCCCAGAGGTCGAAATAGTCCTTCATCCGGCCGTTGATGACGCCGAGCTGCACCATTGCCTGGAATTTCTCGGCAATGACGACTGCGGGAGGATAGCTGCGGATGCGTGGAGATTCCATGCCGAGCAGGGACGGGTAGGTGGTCATCTCGGTTCCCGTCAGAGCATCGCCGAAGCCGATGTCAATCGTGACAGGTATTCGCGTGCGCTCCAGCAGGGCCATCGTGCGAAGTCGCACTCCGTTGTACTCCATCTCCTCCCGGATGACCTCCGCCTGCAGCCCGTCGATATCGAAGACGAGCCCGTCATCGGATTGAGCTGCCATTATGTCTGCGAAGATCGATTTCAGCGTGTCTCCGTCGGCCTGACCGTATCCAAGGAAATCGACGTCGCGGGTCTCGCGATTGTCTCCATCCAGCCAGAGAGTGACAAGCATGCCACCCTTGAGGATGAAACGATCGGCCTTGTCGGACACCGATAGCCGAAAGAGCAGTCGCTCGAGGGCATATCGGACCATGACAATTTCAAAGACCCGTCCCTCACGACGGGCAAGGTTGCTGAGCTTCTGCTTGATGGAAGCCGCCCTGTTTCTGATTTCCCTAGCCATTCGAGGTCAGCGCCTCCAGATACGGTTTCATCTTCCTCCAGGCGCCGTTCGCCATGGCGGTCTCGGTTATGGCCGCGGGGCTCGCCTTTCTCTGTTGGAGCGCTGCACGCAGCGCTTCTATAGAAACCGATCGATCAACGAGCCTGCTCCGGAAGGCATCGGCAAGCGACTTCGGGACTGAGAAGACTGGTACTGCGATTCCGGAGATCTGATGATGCTCCACGCCCTGCTTCATGTAAGCGTCCTGGAATTCCGTAATCCTTATAGGCGGATACGTGGGCGCAACCGCCCAGTCCTTCTGGCTTACCGCCATCCACACCTCGCGGGGAATCTGATCTGTCAAACCGTGAAAGGCCAGCGCTGAAGTCAGAGCAACGACGCCCTGTGGGACCAGTTTTGCTGCTTCAGCCAGAGCCTGTAGCGTATCCGTATCGGCATCCGGACGCTGGTACAGCCCGCGCGATAGTCGGACAAGCTCTCCGGCTTCTACGGCTCGGGCGATTGTCATCGCGAATATGCCAGCCTTTCGCAGCTCATAGAACCTTACAATCGGGTGTTCGGCGATATAATCGCGCAGTCTTTCCTGCTGTGTTAATGCGGCCACTTGTTACCTATCCTGGGTGCAGTTCGAATCTGGACCCAGGATAGGTAACACATTATTTGTTACTTATCCTGGGTGTAATTGCATTTTTCACCCAGGATAGGTAACATTTCTGTCCACTGTGGACTCTCTGTCTCGCGTCGCTGCCGCACCAGAGCACTCTCGAAATTTTCCGCTCCGTCCCTGATCCAGCAGGTGACCTCTTCCAGCGTCAGCGCGAGCCATGGGGAGCGCAGGCCGCATTCCCAGACAGTACCCACCCGCCAGCCGGATGCGTTCAGGGCAATACGAACCTCGAGGTCGCGAGCTATGTTGCGAGCGAACTTTGCGGCCCAGAACTCGGGGTTCGATGCCGGCGTGGTGCACCAGTGACAGCCCTCGTGCCGATGCCAGAAGCACCCGTGGACAAACACGGCTGCCCTTCTCGATTTGAACAGAAGGTCAGGCCGACCAGTTACATCCGGATCGTGGAGACGAAATCTAAGACCAGCGGCGTGAAGATGACGTCTAAGTGTCAGCTCCGGCTTCGTACTCTTGCCGCGGATACCAGCCATCATCTGCGACCGTTTTTCTGGACTCACTACGTCGATCATGACGTTTTGCCTATCATTTCCACACGAAGATGATATTCATTGCAGATATTGTCTACAACTCCGAAGTGCGTGATTCTTGCCGTCATATTCAGTCGTCGACATCTTTGCTGGGCCAGGGGGGCTGGCGGAAGGCTTTTCGAGCGTTCCCGGCATCGGGAATGAGCGCGCCTTTGACGTTGCTCTTTCCATCGAGAAGGAAAGGGCTGCACATTCCACCCTGCGTCTAAGAAGTTTCCTGCGTCAGTTCAATGGCGCGCTCCCTGCGCAGTACTATAACTTCCTGATGCGCGGCGGTGATGAACCGGATTGGGCGACCGAATATCCGCGGGAATGGACTAGGGCCGTGGATGAAGCATGGCAGTTGGAGCTGGGCAAGGAAGATCCCGAGCAGCGGCTCAATGGGCGCATCGACGAGATCCGCAAGCAAAGCGGTGGCAATTCCATCCTGATCGGCGGTCCTCCGTGCCAGGCCTATTCACTCGTGGGCCGAGCTCGCAATCAGGGGAAGAAGGATTACATCGCCAGCGATGATGAGAAACACTTCCTCTACAAGGAATACATCCGCATTCTCGATCGACTGCAGCCGGCTGCCTTCGTCATGGAGAACGTCAAGGGCATGCTGTCGTCATCCGTGGATGGCGAGAACCGGATCTTCGATCAGGTCCTTCGCGACCTTCGCGGAGAAAGGCCGCGGGCTAACGAATACAGGCTCGTTGCGCTTGATCCGAGATCGCGCCGCCAGCTGGATCTGTCGGCCTTCGAACCACGCGCTGCCGATTTCATCGTGCGTGCGGAGGATTTCGGCGTTCCGCAGGCCCGTCACAGGGTCATTGTTGTGGGACTGCGCGCCGATGTCGCAGAAGGTCTGCCGACAGCGGCCTTGGCTGACCTCATGGTGCGCCACACTCTGAAGACGACTGTTGAGCATGTCCTCGACGGCATGCCGAAGCTCAGGAGCGGGCTGAGCCGTGGCATCGATGGCGACGGCGAATGGCGTGTCGTGGTTGAAGATGCCATGGCCCTCGTGGCAGATCTCGACATCCGTCAATGCGACGACCTGCAGCTGTCCTTCACTGACCGGGCACGAGAATGTCTCGCCGCCTTAAGGGGGATGAACCGGCTTCCGGGTCGTGAAGCCTGGGGAAACGGGATTTCCGCCGAATGCCCCGCCGAACTGCGGCGCTGGCTTGTTGATGAAAAACTGTCCAACCTTCCAAACCATGCAACGCGAAGCCACATGCCAAGCGACCTTGCACGCTATTTCTTCGCGGCGGTTTTTGCTCAGGTGGTAGGTCGATCACCCAAGGCGACCGATTTCCCCGAGGAGCTATCTCCGAACCATCAGAACTGGAATACCGGCAAGTTCGCCGATCGCTTCCGTGTCCAGCTTGCCGGTGGACCGTCGACAACGGTGACAAGTCACATCTCCAAGGATGGGCACTATTTTATCCATCCGGATCCGCTTCAGTGCCGCAGCCTTTCGGTACGAGAAGCCGCCAGACTTCAGACCTTTCCCGACAACTACTTCTTCAAAGGAAACCGGACGGAGCAGTACATCCAGGTCGGCAACGCGGTTCCGCCCCTTCTCGCCCGCTGGATCGGCGAGGCGCTGTTTTCCATTCTCACAGCACATACCGACGCTGCAGAGGAACCAGTCGAAAGGGCCAGACTGTCGAATGTCGCCTGATCACGACATTGCCAGTCCGGGAGCAGGGGAACTCTTCGAGTCCCTGCGAGCCCCGCTTCCAGGCGGGGACCGAGCCGGCCATCACCATATGATACGATCGGGGCAGGCGGCGTCGTGAAAAAAAAGGCGAGGACCTTTCCGGCTGCACCAATTGCTGCGACCCTCATCGAGAGCTTGCGGGACATTGGCTACTCGCTCGAAACAGCCCTCGCAGACATCATCGACAATTCGCTCGCAAGCGGCGCCAACCTGATTGATATTCTTGCGGACACCGCGGGCGATGATCCGAAGATTGCCATTCTGGACAATGGGAGCGGCATGTCCCCGGACGAGCTGATGGCAGCGATGCGGCCCGGAAGCAGAAATCCCCTGGAGGAGCGTACAGGCACGGATCTCGGAAGATTCGGTCTGGGACTGAAGACTGCATCGTTTTCACAATGCAGGCGTCTGACGGTGATCACTGCCAAGGACGGCGTGCGATCTGCAGCGATCTGGGACCTCGACTTCGTGGCGGAGCAGAATGAATGGCTCCTGCAGCTACCTGACCAGAGCGAGGCCCAGCCATGGAGTGATCAGCTTGGAAGCCAAGGAACCCTCGTGATCTGGGAAGCCTTGGACCGGCTTGCCCCGAAAGGCGATCTCGTCCGTGCACTCGAACTGGCACGCGAACACCTCGAGCTGGTGTTCCATCGATACATTTCGGGAGAGCGCGGCCTTTCCCGTGTGCAGATGCGGCTCAACAATCGCGAACTCAGGGCCTTTGATCCGTTCGATCAGAGCAATACGGCGACAATAGTCGGCCCGACAGAGGAATTCCGTTCCGGCAGGCACATTGTCACCATCCAGAGCTTCACGCTTCCCCACCACAAGAAGCTTGCTGCGACGGACTGGGAACGCAATGCAGGTCGCGCCGGCTACCTCAAGAACCAAGGCTTCTACGTCTACCGGGCACGTCGCCTCATCATTCACGGAACATGGTTCGGGCTCGCGCGGCAGACGGAGCTGACCAAGCTGGCTCGTGTGAAGATCGATATTCCCACGGGCCTCGATGCCGAGTGGAAGATCGACGTCAAGAAGGCATCGGCCCAGCCTCCGTTCAATGTTCGCGAGAGACTTCGTCGCATCATTGAAACGATCGGTGCGACTTCGAAGCGAATATACACCGCCCGCGGCAGGAAGCTGGTTTCCGATGCCCGCCTTCCGGTATGGAACCGGCACCAGGACAAGAATGAGATTTCCTATCGGCTGAATCCAGAGCATCCGCTGATCTCGGGTTTCGTCGGCACTCTCAGCGAGGAGCAGAAGGCAGCGTTCGATCGCCTGACAGTCCTCATCGAAGCAACGATCCCGATGGAGAGCCTCTACGCAGACATGGGCAGCGAGCCCGAGAACGTGCGAAACGTCGGAATCCCGGATGACACCCTGCGCAGGATCATCGACTTCACAGCAGAGAATCTGATCAGTTCAGGCACCTCCGCCGAAGAGGTGAGGCTGATGATGCAGGTGACCGAGCCGTTCCGATCGCACTGGGCTGCAACGGAAGACATTCTGAACGAGAGATTTGGGGGCAGGGGAGATGACTGAGAACTACGAAAATCTGCGGATGGCCGTCGAGCCGTTCATCGCGAGGGCGGCGATGCCAACTCCGGAAACGATAAGATCGTGGATCACCCAGTTCAGGCTGGTACCTGACTGCCAGGTCGATGACGCAGACGCCGAAAGGCTCGCTCGCGAGCTCGAAGCCCAGCACGGCGTATCGATGAAGATTGGTTCGGTGCTTGTCGACAAGGAATGGACGCCGTGGCTCGAGAGCGAAAAGCCGACGATGGACCGTTACTACTGGATGAGATATCGGCGGCTCCTCGTCGAAAAAAGATTTTCAGGGCAGGTTCTGGCGACACTTGATGCGGTGACCGATCGTATCCTCGGCCTGATGGAAAATCCCCGGAAGGAAGGTGAATGGGACCGCCGGGGAATGGTCGTGGGCCATGTCCAATCGGGAAAGACCGCCAATTACACGGGTCTCATCTGCAAGGCCGCCGACGCAGGTTACAAGCTCATCATCGTCATAGCCGGGATACACAACAACCTGCGCAACCAGACGCAGCTGCGAATTGACGAGGGCTTCGTCGGCAGGGACAGCGCCCGTCTCGGCTCAACCAAGGGTGACCGCATCATTGGCGTCGGGCGCTATGACAGCTCACGCCATCCGTGGACATTCACCACCTCCGTCCGCGATTTCAATTCGATCGGCGCCGGCCAGGGTGGCGGCAATCTCGACTCCCTCTCCGTACCAGCGGTCTTCGTAATAAAGAAGAACAGCAGTACGCTTGGCATTCTCCTCGAGTGGCTGGGAAACTACAATCGCAAGCGTGGCGCCAGGACAATCTCGGCTCCGATGCTCGTCATCGATGACGAAGCCGATAATGCGTCCATCAACATCAAGCACGGAAAAGGTGCAGTCTCCAACATCAACGGGCAGATCCGGTCGCTTCTAAAGCTTTTCGACCGCAGCTGCTATATCGGCTATACCGCAACACCGTTCGCCAACATCTTCATCGATCCCGATTCCTTCGACGAGATGAGGGGCGAGGACCTGTTCCCGAAGAACTTCATCGTCAGTCTTGATCCACCGTCCAATTATTTCGGTGCAAACAGGGTGTTCCTCGACGAACCACAGCAGATCATTCGCCACATCGAGGATCACGACGAAATCCTTCCTCTCAAGCATCCCAGGGATACGGTGATCACCGTGCTGCCCGACAGCCTGCTCAAGGCTATCCGAACCTTCATCGTCGCGCGAGCGATTCGCCTCGTTCGGGGTCAGCAATCGGCGCACAACTCAATGCTCGTGAATGCATCGCGGTTCACGGACGTTCAGCAGCAGCTTCGCAACGAGATCCATGACACTCTTGAAGCCATCAAGGCGAGTATCAGCGTCAACGGAGCTCAATCCGAGCGGAACGCCTTGAGAGACCCGGAAATCCGTGCGCTTCACGCGGTCTGGCAGGAGGAGTATTCACTCACGTCGGGGACCGAGTGGAGCGAAGTGCAGATGGCTCTTCATTCGTCTGCTGCGCCGATCAGCGTCGTCGAGGTGAACAGCCGTTCCGCCGGCAACCTCGCCTATGCCGATCATGAGGGCTCCGGCCTGAACGTCATTGCCGTCGGCGGGTTTTCCCTTTCGCGCGGGCTCACCCTCGAGGGCCTCACGGTCAGCTATTTTCTTCGCAATTCCATGATGTACGACACGCTCATGCAGATGGGCCGGTGGTTCGGCTATAGACCGGGCTACGATGATCTTTGCCGGGTCTGGATGCCGGAAGAGGCAGAGGGTTGGTATGCCCATGTAGCTGAGTCGATCGACGAGCTCAGGGACGAACTGAGGCGGATGGAGGCCGCGAATGCCACCCCCGAGCAGTTCGGTCTCAAGGTGAGAAGCCACCCGGACACGCTGCTTGTCACGGCAAAGAACAAGATGGGCTCGGGGGAACGGCTGGTTGTCTCTGTCGGTCTTGCCAACAGTTTCGTCGAAACCGCAATTCTCCATCGAACCAACGACAAGCTGAAGCGCAACCTTGATGCTGCGAAGAATCTCGCGGCCGGCCTGCAGGAAGGGGGGCATCCGTTGTCGGGAGCCGCGACCGTCACCGGGGGAAGGCTGCTGACCGGAGCGCCCGTTGCCCCGGTTCTGCAGTTTCTGAAGGAATTCCAGAACCACGAGGGTGCCTTGCTGACGGACGGAGATCCTCTCCGGCGGTATATCCTTGCTCGCGCTGACGACGAGCTCGAGCGCTGGGATATTCTCTTTGCCGGGGTTGAGCGGGGTACCGACGACACGGTTGATGAAAATCTCGGAATATCGCTGAACCGGCAGCGCCGAACCGCCGGGAAGCAGAGCAACCAGAAGACGCTGCATATAACGAACAAGCAGCGTGTTGCCTCCCGCGGCGTCGAAGCGACAGGTCTTGACGTCGACGAGATCGCATCGGCGCGCGATGATCATCTTGCCAAGCTCAAGCGGGACGGAAAGCTGCCGGCTGCGGGCGAGCGCGTAAACTTCCCGGACAAGATCTACCGAGCTGTTCGGCGGCGCCCCCTGCTGATCGTACACCTCCTGCGAGTTGATCCGGAAACTGCCAAGGTGGCCGACGATCCGCAGCCCGTGGTTGCCTACAGCATCAGCTTCCCGAGAACGGCAAAGGAGGAGGACACCGTGGAGTACATCGTGAACACCACTTGGATCAGGGAGCACTTCCGTGACGAGGGCGACGAGGAGGAGATGGCGGGTGACGATCAGTGATCCATGGAAAGATCTGAGCACCCCCGTTGGAACGGAAACAGCCAGTGCCCGGCGCGTCGATGCCAGTGGTCGATGGGACTTCTTCTGGGCCAAGGATTTGGCGGGGAGGTATATGCTTCTCCTGGAGCATCAACGCGCTCTTGAAACTGTCGTGTCGCTCCCGCGGCTACACGGGATCGAGGTAGCAACCCAGTCGCGCGAAGACGGGAACGGGGGGCGTCTTCTCATCCGCCTGCTCGACGCTTCCCTGAGGGACATCTTCCTCGAGCTGTGCAACAGTATCCTCGCATCCACGTCCCAGGCGATCAGCGAGACCGACGCCCTTGGTCGAGCGGTGGCCAGAACATGGCGCTGGCATCACCTGCTTCGTGGAGGTTCATCCATACTTCTGTCCCCGGAGGAACAGAAGGGTCTCATCGGTGAACTGATAACTCTGGACAGGCATTTTCTTCCCGTCATGAGCGCGAGCGATGCGCTGCTCGCCTGGATCGGCCCCAAGGATGCACCAAAGGATTTCGAGATCGGCCTGACAGCGGTCGAGGTCAAGACGCGACGCGCCGGTGCCATCTCTGCCGTCGTCATCTCCTCGGAGCATCAGCTGGATGATGCCGGCCTCGAACAGCTGTTTCTCCATGTCGTGCATCTTTCCGAAGCGCAGTCTGGCCATCCGGGGGCGAGAAGCCTTAACGACTACGCCAACGGTATCCGCACCAGGATCGAGAATCTTGATCAGGGCGCCCTGCTTCTGCTCGACGAACGGCTGCAGGCTGCAGGATTTCGATGGGAAGACGACTATTCGACGTCGCTATGGGTCGAGGGTCAGTTCGAAATCTTTCAGGTGCGCGATGGCTTTCCGCGACTGACGGCGAGTTCCTGCGTCCCGGGGGTTGCGCGCGTGAAATACACGGTAGCGTTGTCGGAGTGTCAGGAATATGCTCTGGCGGAAGAGTCGATAAGATCATGTCTCAGCGGGGGGTGAGGGTGTCCGAGGAGCTGGCAGAGTTCAACCACGAGTTTTTCCAGGAAGTGCTGGCATCTGCCGATGCCGAGGGCCAGTTTACGGAAGATGCGTTCTTCGATCTCTTCTGCAAGCAACTGATCGATGCGGGTGAACTCGACACTGCAGATCGCGCTCTCTATCAGTCGGCGCGCGGCATGCGTGTTGATGGCTATGCAGGCGATCCGAACTCGAATGAAGGTGAGCTCACGCTCATCATCGTGGACTTTTCGCAGGCTTCGGAGATCAGGTCGCTTTCCCGTGCGGAGATGGACGCCGCGTTCAAGAGGCTTACGAACTTCATCTTGAAGGCGCTCGACCCGACGTTCAGGCAGGGCCTGGAAGAGACTTCACCTGGCTTCGGTGTCGCGGACATGATTGCGAAGCGCTGGCACACCATTGACAAGATCAAGCTCGTCCTCATTACCAATCGGCAGCTGAGCAGCAGGGTGGAAGGGAGGGAATCGGACGAGCTTCGGGACATTCCCGTCGCATACTCGGTATGGGACATCGCACGACTGCACCGTTTCGTTTCTTCCGGACATGGGCGAGAGGAGATCGAGATCGATCTCGCCGAAGACTTCGGGGGCTCAATCCCAGCACTCCCGGCGCACCTTTCGGAGGCGGGCTACGAGGCCTACCTTGTCGTCATCCCAGGAACCACACTCGCTGCCATCTACGAGCGATGGGGTGCCCAGCTGTTGGAGCAGAATGTTCGCGTATTTCTTCAAGCCAGAGGCAGCGTCAACAAGGGAATCCGGACAACCATAGAACGCGATCCGGAAATGTTCTTTGCGTTCAACAATGGGATAACGGCCACCGCCGAGAGCGTGAAGCTTACGCAGGACGCCGGGACCCTGTCAATCGCCTCGATCAGCAACCTTCAGATCGTCAACGGGGGACAGACCACCGCATCGATCCATGCTGCAAGCAGAAAGAAGGAGCCGGGTCTCGACAAGGTCTTCGTTCAGATGAAGCTGTCGATTGTCGAGCAGTCGATGGCATCCGACGTGGTCCCGAAGATTTCGGAGTTCGCCAACAGCCAGAACAAGGTGAATGCGGCCGACTTCTTCGCAAATCATGCCTTCCATGTCCGGTTTCAAGAATTTTCGAGGCGAATCTTCGCGCCGTCACCGGACGGGACATTCAGAGAATCGAAATGGTTCTACGAACGGGCCCGGGGCCAGTACCAGGACGCGAAGAACCTGCTGAAGACGGCGCAGAAACGAAAGTTCGATGTCGAGTTTCCGAAGAGCCAGATGATCGACAAGACGGATCTCGCAAAGTTCCTCAATCCTTGGCGCGGGTTTCCGGAGATCGTCAGCAGGGGCTCGCAGAAGAACTTCGTGCATTTCGCAGACAGCATCGGCAAGGAGTGGGAAAAGAGTTCGGACGCGTTCAACGAGGACTTTTTCCGCCAGTCGATAGCAAAGGCAATCGTATTCCGCGAGGCAGAGCGACTTGTCACCAGGCAATCCTGGTACCAGGGCGGTGGCATAAGGTCCCGCGTGGTGCCCTATGCCATCGCAAAACTACAGTTCGATGCTGCCAGGATCGATGGTGTCGTTGACCTTGACAAAGTCTGGCGACGGCAGGGATTGACAGATGTTCTCGAGCGCACCCTCTGCTGCGCGCTGGAAGCTGTGCATGCGGTGATCACCGGAGGACCGGGAGAAATCGCCAATCCGCTTGAGTGGGCCAAGCAGCAGGCGTGCTGGGCGAGGGTCAAGGCCCTGCAGGTATCCTGGCCGGAAGACTGGGAGGATACGCTCGTCGGGCGGGACGAACATCGTGCGAACAGAAGGAGCGCAGTGCGCGACCAGCGAATGCTGAACGGCATCGAGGCGCAGACCGAGGTCCTCAGGCGTGGCGGCGGGTTCTGGTCCGAGGTCAAGGGGTGGGGTACCCGCCGGAGAGCCTTGTCACCCGACGAAGCATCGATCCTCGCAGTCGCCGCGGGCATTCCGAGACGGCTACCGACAGAGCGGCAGTGCGCCCGGCTATTGCAGATACTCCAGCGCCTCGAGGCCGACGGATTTCAGGCCTCTGCGCTTGCATGAGGTGACGAAACGGACGCAGGCTTTCGAAGGTATCCATGGTGACACCCTGGCCAGCGCAGGATCTTTATGGACGTTCAGAATTTTGCTCGGTCTGCAGGAGTTGATCTCCCATTCAGTAGGGGCTGTCGTAACCTCGAGAAACGGGAACCGGGGCGGCCGCCTCGGTCCCATCACGTAAGAAGCTTGAAAAGCCTCTTCGAAATTTGAATAAGCTGCTGACAATACTTTGAAGGAGCGCGCTTGAAACCCCTCGACAACAACGGCCTCGAGCTTCGTTCGACCTTCAGCGTCGGAGGCGCGCATCCAACCTTCGAGATCACGTTCGAATCAGGGGACGGACGTGGACGGAACTCCCAGTATGGAGCCGGCGTCGAAATCGTCCTCGAAAGACTGTCAAATCTCGATGCGACACTGACGCGAGCGCAGATCACGAGCGATCGCGTTTTGAAACTTGTTCTTGAAAAGGCCATCGACCCGAGCTTCGAGCCCCGGGCGTTTCCTTTTCCCCTGCGCCTTCGGGGCACGGATAGCGTCAAGCTTCGCAAGGCTCTGGGAACCGCCGGCGGTCGGGTCGAGAGTGACCAGGCGAGTGGTGGAAACAACACGAGAAAGATGACGCTTTCATTGGATTTGCCTGGTCCTCCGCGGGGAGCGGCAGACCTGGAGCAGGCTCTGGCCGGCCGTCTCGCGGTTCGGCCTCTTGAAATGATACCAGAGCTGGATGACGTCGTTGCAGCCCTCGGTAAATGGCTCGAGGCGCTGAGGCAGGGAACACGTCCGGACAAGGGCAACCGGCTCTGGATGAGCGAAGAGATGGTGATGTTGAAGGTATCGGCATCCGACAAGCGAGCGGGCGCATTCGATGTGCAGCTGGGGGTTCACAGTTCTGGAAAGCCCTGGTCGGTAGAAATCAATTCACCCGGGGCGGCGGCCGATACCAATGGCCTCGTCAGCGTTGCTGCCGATACGGAGGGCCGCCGCTTCGTCCTCCGGCAGGGTCGGCTGCGTCCAAACCCGGATTCCGACGGTGAGGTCGAAGGCGCGAAGTTCAGAACGTTGAGCGGCCTTGAGCCGGTGATCGTTACCGGCGCCGTCAGCAAGATCGCCCGCGACTGGTATGTTGTTGCGGACATCGATGGCAGCGCCGAGGAAATCAGACGGCAGACGGGCGAATTCGTTCACGCGTGCGCCAGAGCTCGCCTTCTCTCAAAAGGCTTGGTTCTCCCGCAGCCCGCACCGCCGACATGGGCGTCGGACGAAAAGGGCGGTGTGTTCGTCAAGCGGGCGAAGGATGCCACTCCTGAAAAGGAAATACTGAGACGTCAGGGCGAGGTATGGCTTGCGCTGCGCCGTGTCGTTGAAGAGGCGGGCTTTCATCTTGTGAAGCTGCGGCACGACGCAGGTTATGAAGTCGACGGTATCATCCTTGGCGGACCGTCCAGGATTCTCATCGAAATCAAGACCAGCTCATCGGCTGCTGACATCTACGAGGGGGTGGGCCAGCTCGTTCTCTACAGCCGCATGCTGGATCTGTCCGATCATCGTCGCGTTCTTCTCCTTCCCGGAAAGCCGAGTGCGGCCCTCGTTTCTGCAGTCGAGGCGGAAGGGCTGATGATCTCGACATACAAGGTCGCGATGAACGGCAGGAGCGCGCATGTGGAGTTTTCGGAGGCATTCCTATCGCAATGCGGCATGCCGACTGCGGCGGCTGAACCCATTGTTTCCACATTGACTTCCGGTGTCCTGTGATCGTTGTCGACCAGCTCAAACTAGCCTCCCTGGCGGATTCCAACCTTTTTCTGCGCGCGCTCTGGGCAAGTCTTCGCGATCGATTTGGGCGACTTGGCTGGCAATATACACCCCGTCGAACCGGCTCGCAGCAACTGGTCCGGTTTGGATGGATGTCTCTCGGCACGACAGCTCCGACAGGCGTGGAGGTGAGCATACGCTATAGGAAGGTGGGCGTGATCACGGCGGTCCAGTTCAATCCTCAATACGGAATAAAAGAGATCCATCCCGACATCGGACAGATGCTCCGGGCGTGTGTGAAGGAGGCTTTCAAACGCAAGGACCAGCCCAGTGAGCACTTCCTGTCGACCCAGGTCAGAACATTCCCTCAGATCCCGCTTGCTCACTACCGCGGCAGCAACTGGAACTGCGGGCCGCTGACCAATGGACAGTCGGAGATTGGTATCTCTGTCAGGGGTTTCGACGATGCCGATCTTCGGCACGAATTCGCTGTACGCCTTGTCCCACTGATGGATGCCCTGTCCTGCATGACCAATGTCGCCTTCGAAGAGGTTCATGACAGAGAGGGTGAAGTGAGTGCCCGGCACGAAGATGCAAACCAGTTTCTGGTCGAAGAAGACTGGCTCGATGACTTTCCCACGATAGATCGTCTGCTCCGGCTCAGCGTTGCGCAGCTGCGATTCTGCGAGGACCTTGTTGAAGAAAGGACTGGCGACAACCGTCTGACGCGCGCGGCGAGCATCTTCCACAGGGCCACGGGCATATATCGCAACCTTCCGGAAGCCCATGACGTCGCCATGGCGCTTTTCGTGTCAGCGCTCGAAGCCGTTGATTTGCCTCTGAGCAATCCTGCCAGCTGCCCCGCATGCAGTCAGCCAACGTACAAGATATCGCAGCGTGTCGTGGATCTGGGCAGAAAGCACCTCGGGCCGGGTGTCGAGAGAATTTTCAAGGAAAGCTATCAACGACGGTCCAAATATCTCCATGCAGGCAAGGTTGTCGCGTCGCAGCCCGTGACGTCTCACTTCATTCCGCAGCTGGACCCGGACGGTATCGAGGGATGCGCAATGCCGTCAGCCGCGGGTAACCCGAAGAATCTCATGGAATTCACGAGCTTCGTCATCAGGCGAGAAATGCTCTTCAACGATCAGTCCCTTCACAGCCAGACGGGTGAATCTGACGGGCTTCCCTAGCGAGGGGCGGCCGGTTATGCCGGACGCGAACGCCGAGGCTGCGTGCTTTAATCCTTGAACCTTCAATATGCTCGGGCAGTTTGTACAAAAACGCTGAAATACCTTGCGAGTTGCGCCAGACGTTCTGGCACGCAGCCGACCTGCAGTATAATGCGCTCAGTGGATAATCCTTTTAATACAATACTTTAATAGGAATTGTAGACATCTGCGCTACAATCGAAATCGGCGAAAATTAGCCTATTATCGGCATTTTCAAAGGAAGGGTTGCTGGCACGTTCTGAAATTGAACAAATGCCGGAAGCATCGACACGAGACCCTCAAGCACTTCAAGTATCGCATCCATGTTGCGATAGGATGTTTGCAATACCACGACGGCGTGGTCGGTTGAAAAAGTCTTTGCTTACTGCCAAATCCGACCTTAGCCGGAGTGTTCAGCTTACATTCTTCTGACATTTAGAGGTTGCGCCGGAGGGTAATTATATCCGGGGACTAGAGTGAAGGTAGAACATGTCGGATGTGATCGGCGAACGCTTTTACCAAGGGGGTCTGCTCGGTTTCAGCAAAAGCGATCACGATACCGAGACGCGGTAACCCAGGAAGTGGCGTGTCCAGAATATAAAGATCATTCGGGACGGCTTCCTGGGTCATAACGCTTATCGCCAGCCCGGATCGTGCAACAGCAATCAGCCCGGCAAGACTGTTGCTCGCATATGATATTTTGTAACGCAATTTGGCATTGGCCATGGCGGTGCACGCAGCTCTATGGTCCATGGCATTCGATGCTGGAAGAGCCAGAGGCATGGTGTCGCCAAATTCATGAAGCTCAAGGGTCGGTTTGCTGCCCACCCAAACCAGCGGTTCGGTCCGTACAATCTCTTTTGTGGCGCTTAGATCAGGCGTGGAAACGAGGGCAAGATCGACCTTGTGCGCGTGCAAAAGCGTCTGCAATTCAACCGTCGGCGCGGAAACGACCTTGATTTCTACGGCTGGATATAGGGTCCCGAAGCTTTTTAACAGCGTCGAAAAGAAAGCGATCAGATAGTCTTCCGGGCAGCCGAAAATTATGGAGCCGTGCAGTCCCTTGTCTGAGAACGCCGATACAGCTTCATCATGCACTTGGAGTATGCGCTCGGCATAAGCCAAAAACCGTTCGCCACTCCCCGTAAGCCGAACCCCGCTGCCGCTTCGATGCAGCAGACTTTGCCCCAAAACGTCCTCCAACCGTTGCATCTGCATAGTCACCGCCGACTGGGTTCGCCCAACCTGCGCCGCCGTCGCACTGAGGGACCCCGAATGTGCAGCATGCACGAACGTTAAAAGCAATCGAAGATCCAGCTGTGGTCTCATATCAATTCCGCTTATATCTGAATCCAAGTATTATCAATTTTACTGGAGTTGTACCAGCCGCTAATTGTTCTTTTGAATGAATGGAGCGGACCGATGTCAAAAAACGATGAACGTGCGTTCTGGGCTTCTGCAGAGAAGCATCTGATCCGTTATGGTGGAACATTTGACCCGGTCATTATCGAGCGCGCCGAGGGATCCTTCCTCTATGACGCGGACAATCGGCCGATCCTCGATTTCACTTCGGGGCAGATGAGCGCACTGCTCGGCCACTCCCATCCTAGAATTGTTTCGGCGGTTCAAAGGCAAATTGGGAAAGTGGCACATCTTTTCAGCGGCATGCTGTCTCGTCCCGTGGTTGAACTGGCCGAACGCCTTGCTGCATTGGTGCCAGGCCTGGACAGGATCTTGCTACTCTCCACCGGAGCGGAATCGAACGAGGCTGCCATTCGAATGGCGAAGCTGGTAACGGGCAAGCATGAGATCGTTGCCTTCTCCAAAAGCTGGCATGGCATGACCGGAGCCGCGGCATCGGCGACCTACAGTGCTGGCCGCAAAGGATATGGACCGGCAACGGTTGGCTCTCTTTCCATTCCCGCTCCCAACAGTTTCCATCCACGCTTCAAGAATGCGGACGGCTCTTTGGACTGGCTTACCGAACTGGATGACGCATTTAACCTGATTGATAGCCAGTCGACGGGAAGCCTTGCGGCGTTTATTGCCGAGCCGATCCTGTCAAGCGGCGGCATGCTCGAGCTACCAGCGGGCTACCTCGCCGCTCTGAAACAGAAATGTCATGAACGCGGCATGTTGCTCATTCTCGACGAGGCACAGACCGGTATCGGTCGTACGGGCGATATGTTCGCCTTTCAAAGAGATGATGTCACGCCGGACATCCTTACGTTGTCCAAAACCATCGGCGCGGGCCTTCCCCTGTCAGCCGTCATGACAACACGGGAAATCGAAGAAACCGCGCATGAACGAGGTTTTCTTTTTTATACGACGCATGTTTCCGATCCTTTGCCGGCAGCCGTGGGTCTCGCGGTTCTCGACGTAGTGGAAGAAGAACACCTAGTCGAACGGGCGAGATATCTGGGTGAAAAGCTGTTCGACGGATTGTCACAGCTTAGGCACCGATACGAATGCGTGGGCGATGTGCGCGGACGCGGCCTCTTGCTCGGCGTCGAGATTGTCAAAGTTGGACAGGGCAACAGTTCGGACCACGAGCTCGGATCCACTATCGCCAGAGAGGCGTTGAGCCGCGGTCTGAGCATGAACATTGTCAAGCTGCCGGGCATGGGCGGTGTGTTTCGCATAGCACCGCCACTGACGATTTCCGAGGGGGAGATAGATCTTGGCCTGCGGATAATGTGCGATTCAATCGAAGCGGGACTGGCCGCGACTGCAGACATTACCAGCGTGGCCGCACAGTGAAGGGCGCAGAGAACTCATGATTGAGACGAGCATAAAAATCCAGGACTCCAGCACTGCAGCCAATGCTGAAACCCATTCGCCTGACAGTATCCGGGTACTTGTCGCCAAGCTCGGACTGGATGGTCATGACCGGGGAGCGAAAGTGGTGGCGCGGATATTGCGGGATGCTGGCATGGAAGTCGTCTACACCGGCCTTTACAAGTCCCCAAATGAAGTCGTCAGCGCGGCGATCCAGGAAGACGTGGACGTAATCGGGGTCAGTCTTTTATCCGGCTCTCACGTGCCACTTTTTCGCGAATTGGGGCGTTGCCTTCGAGAGCAAAACGCCGAGCATATTTTCGTTGTTGCCGGCGGCGTGATCCCCGAGCACGACTATATCGCTTTGCTGGATGGCGGAGTCGATGCGATTGTTCCGCAGGAGGCGCGGGCGGACCTGATTGTCACGACGATCAAAAATCTTATCACCGCTCGTGGTCGCATATGAAGGCATTGCCGACCAAACAGGCAAAGCGGGGCGTCTACAGACCCTCGACTGAGCTTGTGCCCGAGATACTTGCTGGACACATCCTGGCCATTGCCCGGATGATTTCCCGCGCCGAGGGCAGCTACGCCGAGGCTTCAGGAGCCTTGGCAGAAATCTACAGAAACACGGGGAAAGCACACATTGTGGGCATTACCGGCGTGCCAGGCGCGGGCAAGTCGACCCTTGTTTCTTCCCTTATCAAAGCCTTCGCATCAGAGGGACATAAGGTGGGCGTCATCGCGGTCGACCCCAGCAGCCCGTTTTCTGGTGGCGCAATTTTGGGTGACCGGGTCCGCATGAGCGACGCCGCCGAATCTTGTCGTGCCTTTGTCCGCAGTATGGCAACCCGCGGTAACCTTGGTGGCCTGGCTCGTTCGACCCTTCAGGCCGTCGATATTCTTGATGCTGCGGGATATTCGCCCATCATCATCGAAACGGTCGGAGTAGGTCAGGACGAGGTTGAGGTCGTGACAGCCGCGCATACAGTCGTCGTGCTTTCCGCTCCCGGGCTCGGCGACGACATACAGGCGATCAAAGCAGGCATCCTGGAAATCGCGGACATACACGTTGTAAGCAAATGCGACAAACCGGAGGCATCAGCGATGGTGTCGGCTTTGCAAGGCATGATGGCGCTTGGGAGTATAAAGACCAGGACAAGCTGGAATCCGCCGGTCCTGCCAGTCAGTTCGGTTTCCGGCGAGCGTATCCTTGATCTGAAAGATGCCATCGCCAGACACTGGGTGCATTTGAAGCAAAGTGGCGAATTGGCTCAGCGTCAGCACAGCATTTGCAAAACTCGGATACTCGGCACCGCAAAGCATCTTTTTCAGCATAAGTTTAATGAGGAAGCCGAAGTCCTCGAAACACACATTCAGGCAGTGGTGAGCAGGGATATGGACCCGACCCTGGCTGCTCACATGCTGCTGGGCTGGGAGGATGAGGCGTGAACGAGATAGATCTGTTTTCAGCACAGGCGATCAAGGACGTACGGGAAAGGCAAGCCAAGTGGGAAGAGAAAGAACTTGCAGCTGCACTGAAGAGCAGACCTGAGGAAAAGTCGGTCTATGAAACTGAATGCGGCATTCCGCTAAAGCGAATCTACACCGCCGCCGACATCGCAGATATCCCTGCCAGCGACTTGGGCTTTCCCGGGTCCTATCCTTTTACACGGGGCGCGTATCCTACGATGTATCGCGGGCGACCGTGGACCATTCGCCAAGTTGCCGGCTTTGGCAATCCCGAAGCTACCAACCAACGCTACAAATATATGATCCAGACGGGGCAGACAGGGCTCTCCACCGATTTCGATCTCCCAACTTTGCTCGGGCTGGATTCAGACGATCCAATGGCATACGGCGAGGTGGGTCGCGTTGGCGTGGCGATCGATACGATGGATGATGTTGACCGCCTCTTTGATGGCATCGATCTTGAAAAAATATCTGTTTCCCTGACCATTAATCCTTCGGCTTGGGTAATCTATTCAATGTTCGTCACCGTTGCCGAAGAGCGCGGTTGCGACCTGCATAAGCTAACCGGAACGCTGCAGGCAGATCCGCTTAAGGAGTATGTCGCCCAGAAGGAATGGATCTATCCGGTGCGGCCCGCTGTCCGGCTCATGCGCGATCTGATCATGCACAGTGCAAAGACGACTCCAAAAATTAATCCGATCAGCCTCAGCGGATATCATCTGTCGGACGTAGGAGGAAATGCGCTCCAGGAGATCGCGTTCATCATGGCCTTTACAATCGCATATTGCGAGGAAGTCATGGATGCCGGTATGGATATCGATGACTTCGCACCCAGGCTGTCGTTCTTTTTTATTAGCCAACAGGATTTCTTCGAGCAGATTTGCAAGTTCAGGGCGGCCCGTCGCGTCTACGCCAAGATCATGTCCGAGCGGTTCAACGCCAAAAAACCGGAGTCGATGCGGCTGAGGGTGCACGTGCAGACCGCCGCCATGAGTCTGACAAAGGTCGAACACCAAAACAATCTCATGCGAACGACCATCCAGGCACTTGGTGCGGTGCTGGCTGGCTGTCAGAGCATGCACACGAATGGTCTGGACGAGGCTTTCGCTATCCCGACTGAAGAGGCCATGAAACTGGCCATCCGTACACAGCAAATCATCCGCGATGAAATCAACGTGACTTCGGTGATCGACCCTCTCGGAGGCTCATACTTTATCGAACGCCTGACCAAGGACATGGAAAATGAAATCTGGAAGGTGCTGGAAGAAGTCAACGAGCGTGGAGGTGCAATCAAGCTGGTGGAGGAAGGGTGGTTCCAGCAGAAGCTGGCCGACTCGGCATATGCGACCTTCAGGAAAATCGATACCGGTGAAAAGATCTCGGTCGGCGTGAACAGATATGTCGATGAGCAAAGCCGCACGGCCGAGGTGGCCATCCACCCTTATGACGAGCAGTGCACGCAGCTGCAGATTGACCGCTTGAAGTGCGTACGTGCGAACCGGGACGGGAACCGTGTGCAGCATCTTTTGAAAGAGCTGGTGGAACAAGCCCGTAGCGACGACGTCAACTTGCTTCCGAAAACGATAGAGCTCGTGAAAGCAAGAGCGACCCTGGGCGAAATCTGCAGTGCACTGCAGGACGTATGGGGCTCTTACACCGAACCGATGATTGTATGAGGAGGACGCCATGGCAGCTGCCGTTATTTCCACGCATGACGGGCCGATTGCCTGGGTTAGGCTGAACCGGCCGGAACGGCTCAATGCCATGAACAGTCAACTCGTTGATGAGCTTGCCCTAGCGCTCGAGACAGCTGAAGCCGAAGATGCGATCCGGGTCATTATTCTTCATGGTGAAGGGCGAGCCTTCTGCTCGGGAGATGACCTGAAAGATCTTGATGTCCAGACAGAGTCTGAGATAGCGACACAGGCTTGGGTCGAGGCCATTCAGAACATCACCCTGCAAATCATGCAATCGAGGAAAATCGTGATCGCTGCCGTACACGGCTGGTGTGTGGGCGGCGCTCTGGAATGGGCGATCAATTGCGACTTCAGACTGTTTGCCGACAACGCCCGTTGGTTCTTCCCCGAGGTAAGTTATGGCTTCTTCGTCACGGGTGGCGTCACAGCACTTCTGACGAAACATGTCGGCCCGCAGATTGCGAAAGAACTGATCCTGCTGGGCGAGCGCCATAACGCACAAAAGGCTCTCGAGGCTGGTATCGCATGGAAGATTGTTCCGGAAGGGGAATTGCTGCAAGCAGCAAAACAGCTGGGTTTGATGGTTGCAGAACGCCCTGCAAATTCGGTTGCAGAGATAAAGCGCGCCATCAATGAAGGGTTCCATTCATCCCTTCAGGATGCAATGGCCATTGAAACCGCCGCCACGGTCAGGGGTTTTCTGTCTGCGGAATCGCAAGCGCGAGCAAGAAGGGTCTGACTGTGTTCCCTACAACCAAGGAAGTTGCCTCGCAGTTGTATATTCCTGGTAAGCGGGATGATGACATTTCGGCAAGGGTGCTGCCAAAAATTCTTCTGAAGCAGGCAGAACGGTTCGGCAGCAAGAAGTTTATTGATATATGCGGGCGTTCGGCCAGTTTTGAGGAAATGCTGGCGATTTCCAACCGGCTCGCGCATGGCTTTTGCAAACTTGGCGTGAAACGCTCGGATCGTGTCGCGATGCTATTGCCCAATTGCTTCGAGTTTGTTGCAACATGGTTTGCGGTATCGGCACTGGGCGCTATAGAAGTGCCAAGCAATCCGGAACTGAAAGGGGAGTTGCTGTGCCACAATCTGAACAGTTGCGGAGCCGGAGTGCTCGTAGCCGACGGAGCAGCTCTGGAAGAAATTGTCAGAATTCAGGACAAGTTGCCGGCGATACGAACACTCGTCCTTGTTGGGATTGATCCAAAAGAAGCCCGCACCGCTGGCATAAGAATTGATTGTGTAATCGCGTTTGACGAATGCCTCGCGCCGCAGCTGGATTTAATTTCCGTGGACGTTGGCTATTCCGATCCGATGGCTATTCTGTACACCTCCGGAACGACTGGTCCCGCCAAGGGTGCCCTGATGTCCCATCATCATTGCTACTCCTGGGCCGCCGCGATGGCTCAAAATTTGGGCTACACGATCGATGACAGCTATTTCTCGGCTTTACCGCTGTTTCACACCGATGCCCAGATGTTCGGTGTCTACCTGCCGCTGATATATGGCACGCAAACGACACTCGTAGGTAGGTTCAGTGCCAGCCGGTTCTGGGATCAAGCCCGGATGAGCGGTGCGTCGGCAACAAACCTGCTTGGCGCAATGGCGGTTATTCTCATGAGAATGACTGAAGCGGCGAACGATACCGATAATCCGTTCAGGATATGCCAGTGCATCCCCATGGTGCCCGACAAGGCAATCTTCGAACGCCGTTTCGATATGAAGCTTGTTACGGGGTATGGGCAGACCGAAACAAGTTTTGTTGCCTTTGATACTGTTGATGAAACCAGGCAGGGCTCCTGCGGAAAGCCACACCCGGACTGGCAGGTGGCAATTCTGGATGGTGATGACATGCTTCTTCCGCCAGGCAGGGTGGGGGAGATTGTGTCACGTCCAAATAAAAGCTGGAGCATGTTTTCCGGCTATTTCGGCGCCGATTCAAAGACTGTGAAGACGCTGAAGAACCTGTGGTACCACTCTGGCGATGCCGGCTTCATGGACGAAGACGGATGGTTGTATTTCAAGCATCGGCTGAATGAGGTCATACGCCGCCGGGGCGAGAATATTTCCGCCTTTGAAGTCGAAACCATTGCCGACCAGCATCCTGACATCATCGAAAGCGTTGCCTTTGGCATTCCGTCAGAGTTTACCGAAGAAGACATCATGCTTGTCGCCATGCGTCGGGACGGGGCCTTGATCCAGCCGTCAGGCTTGCTGGATCATTTCAGGCGGTGCGCGCCTCGTCATATGCTCCCGCGCTATATCGAACTCATCGACACTCCGCTCCCCAGGACCCCCACTGAAAAGATCGCGAGGAGCGCCCTGCAGCAGCGGGGCGTGACCGAGGCAACGTTTGATCGGGGGCACAGATAATACGGATATCCAAATCAGCAATGCAAAGAATTGGTCATTTTGCTTTCGGCGGATAAGTGGGCACTGCATGAAAGTATTACTAAACGCCCACAGCAAAAAATGGGAACGTTTAAATGAAAAAGTCACTTGTGTCAGTCTTTTCCCTTACCCTGTTAGCCGTGTTCGGCGCCAACGCCAGAGCAGACATCCTAATCGGGGTGGCCGGTCCAATTACGGGTCCCAATGCCGCATTCGGTGCGCAATTCCAGAAAGGGGCTGAACGCGCCGCCGCCGATATTAATGCTGCCGGAGGGGTGCTTGGCCAGCAAATAAGTATAAGAATTGGAGACGATGTCTCCGACCCGAAGCAGGGCATATCGGTAGCCAACAAATTCGTCAGCGATGGAATTAAGTTCGTGGTCGGCCATTTCAACTCGGGCGTCTCAATCCCGGCTTCTGAGGTCTATGCCGAAAACGGTATCCTTGAGATCACTCCAGCATCCACCAATCCGCAGTACACCGAGCGTGGACTGTGGAATACCCTCCGCACTTGCGGACGCGACGATCAGCAGGGCAAGGTCGCTGGTGACTATATCGCAGCCAACTTCAAGGACGCCAAGATCGCAATAGTGCATGACAAGAGCCCGTATGGGCAAGGACTCGTTGACGTGGCGAAATACGTGCTCAATCAAAAGGGCGTTAAAGAGGTTATTTACGAAGGCATAAATGTCGGCGACAAGGATTTCTCGGCTCTCATAGCCAAGCTGAAACAAGCCGATGTCAGCTTGATTTATTTTGGAGGACTGCATACCGAAGCAGGGCTGATCATGCGTCAATCTGCCGATCAAGGTTTGAAGGCCACGCTTTTCTCAGGGGATGGGATGGTATCAAACGAGCTTTCTTCGATTGCCGGAGACGCCGTGATAGGGACGCTCAATACGTTTGCGCCGGACCCGCGCAAGAACCCAGCCGCAAAGGATGTCGTTGAAAAATTTCGTAAGAGCGGCTTCGAGCCTGAAGCCTACACGCTTTACTCGTATGCGGCTGTCCAAATCATCGCTGCCGGTATCTCAAAGGCGGGCTCACCTGATGACGCACTAAAGGTCGCCAACAGCATTAAAACGGGCGAATCCCTGTCAACTGTAATTGGCGACATCCGTTTCGATTCAAAGGGCGACGTCACGCGACCTGACTACATCATCTACGAGTGGAAAAAAGGTGAAGACGGAAAGCCTACCTATTTTGAGAAATAAAATACTAAAATAATCTATTAGGAACATGCCCACTGTTGCGGGCATGTTCCCTAGCCGCGCATTGGATTACACATCGCGAACAACGCCGTTTCCTCAATGTCCTGTGTTACCTCAGCAATGAACTTGAGGCCTCGCTGGTCTGCTTCGGGGTTAGTGAGGCGGTCGATGCCATCCGCGGCGATGTTCAACTGGCCCGGCGGCTCGATGAGCATCATTTGCCAAACTGGCGTGACGATGCCGAATTCTCTGATATGATCCAGTCCGTTATCGCGGCGATGCCACTCGCAAAGAAATCCAATCTGAACATAAAATCCCTCAAGCAGATATTGGCGCTGACTGGTGGAGTGACATCGCGCATCTTCTCTTTGGTCAAGGATCTTTCCATCGATGCCATCCACTCGGGCGAGGAATGCATCACCGATGGCGCGGTCGTCAGATGGTCTCCCGTCTGGTCGCGTCATGCGTCTGCGCAACGGTGGCTGGAGCAGGCGGGCTCATAAACTGCGCCCGCTGCCAAAGACTGTCATGCCTTTCCAAGATGAGTTGCTTTCTGGCTGGCTCACACGACTTGCGACAGCCAACTACTGCGATTTCGTAGATATTCTGGCGCATATCGGCGTGGATTATCGGTATGCAGTTTTCCTCGATTTAGGCTCGAAGCAGGCGCAGCCGAAAAGATCGCCCTGGTTGCGCGTTACTCCCGAACTCATCCAATCTTTGGCCTTTCCCGCATTGAACGATACCAAGCTGCTTTGACCGCGTTATTTCCCTTCCAGGCCTGGCGAAACCTCCAGCGCCAAGTTCGCCCATCGTCGAGCAGAGTCACGAGTTCACTATTGTCCATTGCGGAGACTGTGAGCGACCGCCAGCTTGGCCGCGAAGTCGCGGGCGTCGCGGCAGCTTGAGTGGCAAAGGGGGCCGTCGCTTTAGTCACCACTGTTACCGTTTTTTCATCACTAACGACTTTGTGAATGGCAGATGTGCTCAACATTCAACACATTGCTTGGCCGCTATCGATGGAAGTTATTGGTCGTGGCGATCATAGACTCGCCTGCATTCCTCAATGCGTGGAAGATTCTCCCATATCCAAGAGTTAATACTTTCAAGAACATGCAACAACTCCGCGCCCATATCGGTCAGTTCATATTCAACACGTGGCGGCACCTCGGGGAAGTAATGACGCACCACCAAGCCGTCTCGCTCAAGATTCCTCAGAGTTAGCGTCAACATACGTTGTGTGATCCCCTCAATCTCTGACTTAAGCGCCGAGAATCGAAGCGTTCGTCCGCTAGCGAGCGAAAGATGCCAGATCACTTGAGCTGTCCATTTGTCTCCAAGTTTTCCACAAATCCCATTGGATGGGTATGGCTTGAAGTGGCGACCATCATCTGTATGGTTATTTGTTTTACCGACCATCATATTCTCCAAAACGCACATCTTTGTGCCTGACGCTAAGAAATGTGCTGTCTTCCGACCCAGCCAGAATTGTATATATGGATAGCCCTTGTCCAACACGAGGGTATCCCATGAAAGATGTTCGACTTCCAATCTTGGTTTTTGGAGCTACTGGCCGGCAGGGCGGATCGGTTGCCAAAGCATTGCTAAAGCTCCGATGGCCGGTTCGTGCCCTTGTGCTCGATCCTTTAGAACCAGCGTCTATTGCGTTGCGGGATGCAGGTGCCGAACTCGTGCATGGGTCGTTCGAGGACACCGATGTGATCGCGGCCGCGATGAAGGATGTACATGGCGTCTTCAGCGTGCTTCCAGCCAACCTGTCAGCGGAGGATGAGGTTCACTATGGAACATCCATAGCTGATCTGGCTGCACAGAGCCGCATCGATCACTTCATCTATTCCTCGGGCGCAAGCGTTGGCGACACGCTGACAGGCGTTCCGCGCTTCGACGCCAAGCCCCGCATCGAAGCACATATCCGCGAATTGCCGCTCACGGCAACCATTGTCCGGCCGATGATCTTCATGGAGATGCTTGTGCGACCCGGCTTTGGCCTCGATGAAGGACGGCTGATTTCCCTCATACGCCCTGATCATTCGATACAACTCACGGCCGTGGAAGACATCGGAAAAATTGTTACAGCGATGTTTGCGGACAAAGCTCGGTTTGGCGGGGTGACATTAAAGATTGCTAGTGACAGAGTTACAGGCCATGAGTTGGAAGCCGCCTTCACCGAAGTCGCCGGCAAACCTATCATCTATGCCCGATTTCCAAATGAAGTCCTAGCAGCCAATGTTGATCTGGCGCACATGGCTTCGAGCTTGGAGGATGGACCGCTTGCGGAGCGTGTTGATCTGAGCGCCATGCGCGAGCTTAATCCAGAACTGCTTTCGTTTAGGTCTTGGCTTGCTGGCAGAGGTCGCGAGGCCCTCAACAGAGCGCTAAGTAAAGGGAGTGGGTAATAATGATCAATTATAAGGCCCGCTCTTGCTGGCCTGCCGCCAGCTTTTCGGACACCAGGGTTAAGCTAACCTAGCTTTTTCCTCGAACTCGACAGGGCTCCCATAGCTCAGTGTCAGTGCCGACGATTCTGCGTAACTTCCACGTAATTTTCGGTGGCCATAGGTCTTGGCCTTGTTGCCTCTCAACGGTCGACGGACGGCCGTAGTAGCGATGGATCGAAAGGACAAGCATGAAAAAGATCATTTCAGGCGTACTCGTTTGTTTGGCGCTGACAGCGTGCAGCCAGACGGAAAAAGGTGCCGGCATTGGTGCGGCGGGCGGCGCTATCATTGGTGGGCTGGCAAGCGGCACTTGGGAAGGCGCTGCAGTGGGAGCCGCTGCAGGTGGCGCGGGAGGGGCCGTGGTAGGCAACATCAGCGAACGTAACGACAGGAACCGCCGTGACCGCTGGGAACATCGGGACCGACGTAGTTACGGCTGCAGATACCGGGATCATTACGGTCGCTGTCGATAAAGATTGCTGCCTTGGCGGCGCACGTCAAAGGCGAGATGGATACCGGACAAACTTCGGTTTCTCCGGTCTCCACGTCCGCGGCAGTCTCATGATGCAACAACCTGACGGTCAGGACGTCGCGACCGTCGAGCTTATCTGAACCAGAGCCCTAGTTTTGCTGTAAAGACTATCAGGAATGATAGCTCGAGACTTGAACCATTAGGCGATTATGAAACTTCTACTTATCGAAGACGATCCGGAAATGACGGATGCGTTGAGGGTGGCCCTCTCGCAGCATGGCATCGTTCTTGACGCCGTTGGAGATCTGGCAACGGCGCGGGAAGCCATCGCTATGGCGGATTACGATATCGTCCTTATCGATCGGCAATTGCCGGATGGTGACGGCAGTACGTTCCTCGCCGAGCTGCGTCGCACGGGTTCAAATACGCGATCGATCATCATCTCCGCTCTGAGGTCGACCGACGAGCGAATTTCCGGTCTCAATGACGGCGCTGATGACTATTTGCCGAAGCCGTTCGAAATCCCGGAGCTGATTGCCAGAATGAGCGCTGTGCTGAGGCGCGCTCCGACAACCGGCCCGTCCGTCTTGTCGGCGGGAAACGTCACCTATGATCGTGTTTCAAGCGATGTGCATGTGAACGGCATCCGGGTTGCGCTCACCCGCCGGGAGTTGCTTATCATGGAAACGCTTTTAAGAAACCGCGGTCGCACCGTGTTGCGCTCTTCCCTTGAGGGTTACGTCTATTCCTTTGACGATGAGATCCAGTCGAACTCGCTGGAGGCCAATATGTCTCGCCTGCGTCGGAAGCTCAGCGATGCTGAGGCTGACATTGTTGTCAAGAACATTCGTGGCATAGGCTACTACCTTCATGAGCAGAAATAAGATGACCAGCACATCCCTTCGCTGGCGATTCACTCTTGGTTTTATTGTCCTGCAGCTCTGCGCGGTCATCGCTTCGCTCGGCCTGGTGTTCTATCTCCTTTCCGGCATAAAGCCCGATGTGGCGATTACATCCATCTGGCTGTCTCAGGAAATAGCCGATTCGATTGATCTTGGGCCGGATGGCCGGGCCCGCCTAGAGCCGACAGCCAAACTGACAGAAATGATGAAGGACGCGCCTGACTTGTGGTTCGTGGTAGACTTGGGCAATGGTGGTGTTCTCTCACACGGTGCAACTCCTCAGAGCATTACCAGCAATACACCATTTCTGAGGACATTCAGAAGTGTCGAGCTTCATGGCAATCTCGATGATCCGCTGAGCGTTGCTCGAATGGAGCGTTTCGAAACCCAGGCCGGTGAGGCAACGATTTTTGCTGGCGGTGTTTCGATGTCCCAATACGGTGTGACCGTGCTGTTGGGGAACCTTGCTATCGGCGTGCCGGCGCTGATCCTCGTCGCCATTTCCCTCATCGGCGTCCCGTTCGTCACACGCTGGGCTTTGCGATCCTTCAGCGATCTGACCACGCGTCTTGACAGGATCGATCTCGACACTCGCGGCGCCCTAGTCGAAGAGCGTGGCTTGCCCAACGAAGTGCTTCGCGTTGTGCGTGACATCAACAGGGCGCTACGTCGTCTCGATAGTGGCTTCGAGGCGACGGAGCGCTTCTTCGTCAACGCGGCGCATGAACTTCGAACGCCGATCGCTATCCTTCAGGTGAGAATCGATGCCCTTTCACCAGGTGCGGACAAGACACACCTGCAGACGGCCATCAAGCGACTTACAGCGATCGCGAACCAGCTTCTCGACACCGAGAAGTACCGGCAGAAGCCTCAGCAGAATACACCTGTCGATCTCAACAGCGTTGTGTCGAAGGTAGTCGCCGACCTTGCTCCCTTGGCCATCGCCGAAGGCTACGAGATTTCGTTCGACAGCGACGCGGAAGGCGTGTTCGTTCCTGGTGATGCCGAAGCTTTGGAGCGTGCATTCGTCAATCTGGTGCGCAATGCGATCCAGTACGGAGGTGGAAGAGGACAGATATCGGTCGGTATTGAGGTTGACGGCAGCGTTACCATAGCCGATCAGGGCTGCGGAATTGCCGGCGATAAGCAATCGCGAATATTCGAACCGTTCTACCGGGTCAGCCCTCACGGCTCCGGTGCGGGCTTGGGGCTCAGCATGGTCAACGAGATCGTGACCCGCCACCGCGGCTACATTGAGCTTTCTTCCGCTCCAGGCAAGGGCAGCACATTTGCCGTGCGCTGGCGCGAGAGGAGCGTTTTCCAGCAGCCGTAGGGCCCCGTCGCTTGCGCCAACAGGTCAAGGCATCTTCATCCGTCGGTGTTGGCTGAACACAGCCGTGATTGCTCGATGTCTCGCGGGCAATCCCCTGCATACCATCCACATTGCAAGCACTCTTGATCGATTGATTTTACAGCGCGTGCCAAACGGACTAGTTGCGACGACCGCTCCCCGTAATGCTGGGGTAATTTTCGTGACAGAGAAAGCCCGCAATTTTCAATAGCACGGACCAAGGCTTAATGACACGATACATTACCCGCAAGAGTCTGATCCTCGCAGCGGCGACCCTTGTCGGCCTGCTGGTCGTCTGGCACCTGTTTCTGCGGCCACCGGCGAAGCCTGAACTGGTGACCGTGCAAGCGCGAACGGGCGACATTGAAGAGGTCGTGCTGGCGACAGGGGTTCTCGAACCGCTCGAGCTGGTGCGCGTCGGCGCCCAGGCGACGGGTCGTGTTGAGCGTTTGGCTGTCGAGATCGGTGACGTCGTCGAGGCTGGCCAATTGGTGGCCGAGATCGATTCACAGACCCGGCGCAACACTTTGCGGGACCGGGAGGCCGCCCTGGCCAACATACGCGCCGTCCACGCTGCGCGTATGGCCAGTCTGGTGAAAGCTGAGAGGGATTTCGAGCGCCAGCGTGAGCTGCTGGCAGGTGGTTCGGCGCCACGCACCCAGTATGATGCGGCTCTCGCCACACTAGACATTGCACGGGCGGAGGTTAAGGCGCTGGACGCTCAGGTCAGTCAGGCCCAGGTCGCTCTGGAGTTGGCGGGTATAGAACTGGGCTATACACGCATCACCGCTCCAATCGCCGGCACTGTGGTCGCGATCGTCACCGACGAAGGTCAGACCGTGAATGCCCTGCAGACCGCTCCGACCATCGTCATGATCGCGCGACTGGACACAATGACGGTGCGCGCGGATATATCCGAGGCTGACGTCGTGCGTGTACGACGCGGCCTGCCGGTCTGGTTCAGCATTCTTGGCGACCCGAAGCGCCGTTTCGATGGAAAGTTGCGCCAGATGGAACCGGCCCCAGCCTCCATTGCTAACGAGGGCAACGCCGCCGCGAACGCGCGTGGCTCAACCAACGGTGCGGTCTATTACACCGGGTTGATCGACGTCGCGAATGCCGACGGGGTTCTGCGGCCGTCCATGACGGCACAGGTGTCGATTGTTCTCAACCGCGTCAGCGACGCCGTGCTGGTTCCGCTGAGCGCTGTGGAAGGTGCGCCGAGGGCCGGCGACGATGCGCGTGTTCGGGTGCTCGACGCGACGGGCGAGGTCCAGAGCCTGCAAGTTAAAGTCGGCATCGACAATGGCGCGGAGATCCAGATCCTTAGCGGTCTTCAAGCGGGAGAGATCATTGTCCTGGGAACATCCACAGATGAACGCACAGATGGCCAGGCTCAACTGGCCGCGGCGAAGCGGTAGGGCGCGCTATGACGAAGCCACTGATCCGCGTACGTGGTGTATCCCGCGCTTTCCCTGCAGGCGACGAGATGGTGCAGGTGCTCAAAGATGTCGATCTCGACATCGAGGCCGGCGAGATGATGGCCATCATTGGCGCCTCGGGCTCCGGCAAGTCGACCCTGATGAACATCCTTGGCTGCCTGGATCGTCCGACGACCGGCAGTTACTGGATCGAAGAGCGCGAAACGTCGAAGATGGCCGTGGACGAACTGGCCGCGCTGCGTCGTGAGCGGTTTGGTTTCATTTTCCAGCGTTATCATCTGCTTGGTGACCTCAGCGCGGCCAGTAATGTTGAGGTGCCAGCCATCTATGCCGGACGCAGCCGATCCGATCGGCACAAGCGAGCCCTCTCATTGTTGACCCGACTGGGCTTGGCCGAGCGGACGGGCAATATCCCCGGCAAGCTGTCGGGCGGCCAGCAGCAGCGGGTATCGATCGCTCGCGCCCTGATGAATGGCGGCGAGATAATTCTGGCTGACGAACCGACCGGAGCGCTGGATACGCACAGTGGCGCCGAGGTTATGAAGATCCTGCGCGAGCTTCACGCCGAGGGGCACACCATCATTCTGGTCACGCATGACCAGAAGATCGCCGACCATGCGGATCGGGTTGTAGAGATCAGCGACGGCGTCATTATTTCCGATGTGCGCAATGTACCGAAGGCGGTGGCAACGGGGCGTCCCATCCGCGAACGGGCGCCGGACGCGGGCTGGCGCGGAGCGGTCGATCGGCTGACCGAAGCCTTCCGTATGGCAGTGGTTGCGATCTGGGCGCATAAGATGCGCTCGCTGCTGACCATGCTCGGCATCATCATCGGCATTGCCGCGGTGGCCGCGATCTCGGCCCTGGGCGCTGGCTCGCAGCAGCAAATCCTGAACAGTATCAGCTCGCTCGGCACCAATACGATCGAGGTGCGGGCCGGGAAAGGCTTCGGTGATCTGGAAGCGGGCAAGATACGGACCCTGGTTCCCGCCGACGCCGAAGCGCTGGCGAACCAGCCCTATGTCGACAGCGTGACGCCAATCGTCTCGACCAGCGTGACTGTCAAGCGCGCCGCCGTGGCCGTCGATGCGGCGGTCACCGGGGTCGGCGCGGACTTCTTTCGTGTAAGGGGCCTTGAGTTGGCGCATGGACAGGTGTTCGATGCCCAGGATGTCACAAGCTACAGCCAGAACGTTGTGATCGACGCGAACGCCGCGCGCGACCTGTTTCCCGACTGGATCAATCCAGTGGGGCAGGTGATCCTTCTCGGCACAATGCCGGCAAGGGTCGTGGGTGTGACGGAGCAGGAGAACTCTTTCGGACCGGCGGTGGATACACTGACTGTCTATGCGCCCTACACGACCGTCATGGGGCGCATGCTGGGTCGACCGAACGTTGATGGCATCACCGTTCGCATTAGCGACGATGTCGATCCGGGAAACGTCGAGGCCGCGGTTTCGCGCCTTATCGAGCGTCGGCACGGCGCGAAGGACTTCTTCCTCACCAATTCGGCGACCATTCGCGAGACTATCGAGACCACTACGCAAACCCTGACGCTGCTGATTTCGTCAGTTGCGGTGATATCGCTGATTGTCGGCGGCATCGGCGTGATGAATATCATGCTGGTGTCCGTAACCGAGCGCACCAAGGAGATCGGGGTGCGTGTGGCCGTCGGCGCGCGCCGCAGTGACGTCCTCTCCCAGTTCCTGATCGAGGCCGTTCTGGTCTGCCTTGTTGGCGGCTTCATGGGCGTCATGCTCGCCCTCGGGATCGGCGCTGTCTTCGATTTGCTGAGCCCCGACTTCAAAATGATCTTCTCCTCCGGGTCCATCATAATGGCCTTCACCTGTTCGACCCTCATCGGAATCGTCTTCGGCTTCCTTCCCGCTCGCAATGCGGCAAATCTTGACCCGATCGAAGCCTTGGCGCGCGACTGATGACCCTCAAGTCTCAGTTCAGCAACTGGGATTGTTGCACTTCTGCAACTTTGAAATACAAATATCGGTCTTCCCTAGCTGCTTTCGGACAAGGGACATCACTCGATGACTTGCCAAAATTAGCTATCCTCGTGAAAAACTTGATTATAAACTGCATATTTTCTTTTAGTTTGGAAAAGGCACCGCTGTAAGACAAGCGCCAACGGAACTTGTATCGCGAGATGCAACTGCGCGCGTAGCCGCGTTACTGGCGATACGATCGCGTAAAAGGCGATGAAGAGTGCGAGAAAACTCAGGAACCCGTCCAGTGTCATCGGTATTCTTCTTTGCCACTCATCTGCAGGCCTGAGCCCAGAAATCCCTCTGAGCCGTCATTGTCGAAGTCGACATAATTTTTAAATACCGGGATCAGTAAATCTGCCTCTAGCGGTGTGTAGCCGGGAGACTGACAAAGGAACACATAATCGAATGGCTCAGCGACGCGATATTTGTCAACTTGAACCTTCTGAAACAGGACGGGCGGCTCGAGGATATGCGGCAAAACACGCAGTTCTTCCCTGGAGTGGGCTTCACGGAGACGTGGCACGTACCGCAATTGCATGACCTCGCATGCTGGATCAAAGTCTCGGAAGAAGAAGGGCATCAGATCGTCACCGCTGTGCGCGTGATGCACATAAGTCAGCGATTTGAGCCAACGACATGCCACGGCATATGCGAGATAGTTTGCTGGCGAAATGCGCTCCATACCATTGTGCAGAATAGCAGCCTTGCGCTCTTTTGGGGGCAGACCTAGGAGCCTTGCGCCGATGTCCTTCCACGAGAGATCCCCGAAACCGGTTCCCAAGTCGGCATGGGCATCGATGTGGGTCAGCGTTAACGGTACAGCGCCATTCTGCGAGAGGGTTTCCAGAACTTGAAATGCCTCGTCGTGATGCACGACAAATCGCCCTTTGGGCCGCCGAGACGAGAGGCAACGCGTCAGTTTGCACGGATCCTCTAGGAAATGGCGGAGCTGCTCCTCATTCCAGGGTCGTATCGTCGAGGGTGCTCGCGGCCGTCGGTCGATCGAACAGACGTCATCAAGGAATATGTCGAGATCAATATCGGCGATGTTCAAGAGATGTTTCCGTATACGAACAGATCCCGCGAATACTGTTACTTATGGCTATATTTCTCAAGTGCGCGTTGATCTCGATCGGTGACAATGAAATGTTGCCAACAGAATTCGGTCGGAACAGCTGTAAGGATTGAAGAATGGACAAGAAACCCGCGACGCCGACCATTGATGGAATTATATCTGGCGCCTTTATCGAGGGTCAGCGGTATGAGTTCAAGGCGAAGTTAAACCTTGAGGAACAACGTGGAAAGTCAAACTTTATCGACGATGTTGTGGCTTTCCTGAATGCCGGTCCCGGGTATCTGCTCGTTGGCGTGCATGAGAAGAAGGGCGCCTTCGAACGTTTCGAGCCGATAGATGGCGATCGCGACGCCATACGCCGCCGCGTCACCTCAATTATTCAGGACAATATTGATCCCAAGCCATTGGGCGTTCGTGTGGAGTTTCTCGATCTCGATACGGAAGGGTTTATTCTTTGTCTTGATCTCTCCGACTATCGGCTGCGACCCTATCAGAACAAAATAACCGGCGGATTTTATTTGCGCACCGGTGCCCAAAATACACCGATCCCGCATGACCAGCTTCACGCGCTGTTTACACCGATCGAGAAACTGGAAGCCGATACGGTCCAGCTGATGGAACGTGAGAACGCGGCTCTTGAGGTGCGTGACATCATGCAGACCAATGGCGCAACGCTGCATACCGCAATCGTACCGCAAGAGCACTACGAGCGTGAGCGGTTGCCTTTCGATCTTGGACGGGGTTCTTTGAAAGTGATGCGCCATTATCACGGCGAGAGTTATGGTGTTTTCAAAGGTTGCGAAAATGGCGTCGAAGTTAAGGACGCGACTTTTCAGGAGGGGCGATCAATTTCGCGCTTCTTTATCGGCGATGATTGGCTGGTCCACTCTTATGTCTCCCATCCATTCGCAGTTCGGGATGGAGAAGGGCGGCTGACGATTCACGAGTTTCGTGAGGAATTCGCGCGGCATTTGCGGGATATCCAACTCATCCTTGACGACTCCGGCATCCGAGGCCCCTTTGGCGTTCTGTTTGCAGTAAAAAATCTGCGCCGCAACTCAAAACTTGAATGGGCGTTTCCTAATGCCAGTGCCGCGAGCCTCGGTAGGCCGATACGGGTAGAGCGTGTCGATGAACAAGGCCTTGTGGATCGCTTCTATGACAAGGTTAGAGGTGTTTCAGTTTACGGCCGAGGAGGATTTGCTGTAATGTGGTATTGACGAATCGCGGCGGTGGGGCGATCTTTTCAGTTGGATCGTGGTTCCAAACCTGTCGCCAAGTTAAAAACCACTTTTTTCTTTCTGCATGCGTCGCCGAATCCCATCCCTCGGCTGCTGATTAAATGGCGTCCGGCTGCCGAAACGATGAGGTTTCGCCATGCACTTGTTTGTTCAAAAATCCGATTTGCCCACCATTAAAGAAAGCCTGAGAAAGGCGCATCCTGGTTCACGCCCGACATCCCGAATGGAGGCTGCCGCGAAAGCTTTTGGTTTCTCCACCTATGCCAGCTTTCTGTCCGCATTGAAAACCGGCGAGCTACGGATTAGCGTCGATGATAAAATATATTGTTCTTGCCTTGATGTACCGCCAGTCACAGATGGCGATAGGTCAGCTCGTTATCTTTCACGTGCGGTTGCTCGAGGCTTGCTACTGGGCGACACTGACGAGGGTCTGAAGAACAGCGAGATCGATTTCCTCCTTGAGAGCGCGAAACTGAAGAATCCCGGCCCCGGTACGAAGCGCGATAGGATTTACAACGCCTTCGTTGAGCACCAAAACCGAGAGCAAATCAACACCCACATTCTCGCCTTCATCCGGAAGGCTCTGAAGCCCGCCCGGTTTGTCAGGTTTCCAGAGCGGTACGAGCCAATGCGGGCGAATGTCAATCGCGCGCTGGCCTTCACGAGATTGTACGTCGACGAGTCTGGGAAGCTCGGCAAAGGTGGAACAGCCACCACGCTGTCAGAAGCTGAACGCCGAGCGTCGGAACTTAGGAAGGATTTGGCGTCGCGTGGCACCCATCCTGACGTCCTCGATTTCTGCCGGGCCGAGTTGATTGCGAACAACTACTTCCACGCGGTCCAGGAGGCCGTGAAGAGCGTGGTCGAGAAGCTACGAAATCGGACTGGCCTCATCGACGACGGCAACGTGCTGTTCGACCACGTCTTCGGCGGGGACACCCCGGTGCTCATCATCAACGGGTTTCAAACTATGAGCGAGAAGAGCGAGCAGAAGGGCTTCGTGAACCTGCTGAAGGGGACGTACGGCACCTTCCGGAATCCTACTGCTCATGCGCCTAGAAAAGACTGGGAGATGAAGAAGGAAGACGCAGAGGATCTGATGTCGCTCCTCTCCTTTATCCACCGGAGGATCGACAAGGCGACGATGCCGCAAAGGGTCTGAATGCCTGTCCTCTGGTGCACAACCGTACCTTCTTACAGATTAGATGTCGGAGCGTAACCTGCCCATGACGAGTTTTTTAGGTTTACAGGAGGGGCCGGCGACCTTGAGCTTAGCCGCGACGAAGTCCAGTTTTGAGAAGCGGTGAAAAATTTTCGCAACCGCGCGTTCGGGCCCCAAAGCAGCCGTCATTAGTTTGACCACTTCATTTCCATAATCTCATAATAGCCAAACCGGGACTCCGAGAATGCTCGACTGGTGGATCTGTAATTAGCCCAAAGCAGGTTCAAACCTAAGTGCCGAGCTTAGAGGCGCTCCAATAACTTAGAAATAGCAAATTAGCGAAAAGAATTAGATAATCATTTACCGGTTGTCTCACTTGAGGACGTTTCGTGAATTCCACCCAAAAGGGCGATAATCTAGAAGATGCCTTCTACCAATACCTTCTCGATCAGCAACGTCGTGGGGAACTTGTTTATGGTTTAAATCCACCGGACAACTGCAAGATTTTTAAGAAAAAAGGGTACTACTGCAAGGAGCGTGCGGCTGACATTCAATTTGACGTCGTCATAGAGATATACCGGCTAGGAAGCTCAAACCCATCTCTCTACGTTATTTTCGAGTGCAAGAACTATGAAGGTAGTATTCCAGAGACATGTGTAACGGATTTTTCGGATAAACTCGGGCGGATATTCAAGCACGCCGTCAAAGGGGTTCTTGTCGTCTCTTCACGTCTGCAATCAGGTGCGGAGAACGTCGCCCGAAGCAGATCAATGGGGATCGTTAAATATGATGAGAATGGACTTGAAGTCGTAGCCGATCGCAGCGGGCGTTATTGTTTAGAGAATGGTTTTGTAAAATCACAAATCTTTCGAAATCAACTCTCCGGAAAGGCTCTAAAATTCTCAGCTTATCATGACGGAAAATTCTTCGGCACCATCAGCCAATTTCTTAGCAGCTTGGAGCCACAGCTATCTGTTAGTAATGAAATTGAAAATCGCAATTCCCTGATATCTGTCCCGTATCTTTCTGCTGACGTTATAAAACAATCTGCTAAGGACATCTTGGAACAGATCGGTTACAAATATGGCCCGGTCGATCTTGGGATGATTTGTTCGGCGCTGTCTATAGATTTGCATTATAGCAAGCAGGTCGTGAAGGATGAGGATGGTACACTCATACTTGGATCAGCAAACTTCGATCGCAACACAATTCAAATAAATGCCCACGCGGACAGTAATCGTGAACGGTTTACCATCGGGCATGAAATCGGCCATTTCTGTTTGAAGCACAAACAGTATCTCCGATCAGAGACTATTGTGGAGAAAGACCTACTCATAGATAGCGAACCACACAATCGTTTCAACTATGAGCGCCTTGAGTATCAGGCGAATGCGTTCTCCTCAGACCTGATTCTGCCTGATGAAATGTTTCGGACGGCAACCAATGTGGCCCGGAGTAAGCTTGACATTAGAAATAAGGGATTTGGCGATATATTCGTTGATGATCAACCTTGCAATTTCCTGCCTTATTATCAGTTACTATCCAGCTTGTCGCAATACTTTGACGTGTCAAAGCAGGCGATTGAAATAAAATTGAAGAAGATGGGATTACTTAATGATCAAAGAACGAGGAACCAAGCTTCCCCTGTTGGGCGCCTACTAGGAAATTTTACGTCATCTATATAACCCTGTTTATCACCGCGAGCGACTTTAAATGCCTCTGTAGCGCGCGATCAAAGTGCACAATGACCGCTTCTGGCGTGGTTGAGACAACGCTCTCCTCACACCATGGCCGACCGTTGATTTCCTAATTTGCACTTTAGCATGGATTGTAGACATCTACGCTACAATCCAAAGTGCTCGAAATTCGCGTATTATCGGCATTTTCAAAGGAACGTTTTCTCATAGCTTAAGTTTTTGTACAGGCGCGACAAGCTTATCTTAAGGAGCTCCGGAAACCCACGAGTGCAACTGGGGATTGGCGTTGATTGTGCGGGCGGATGGGTTCACCGTGCAGTGTATGAGTGATACGGTGCAGTTTAGCGCCAAGTTGAGCGAAGTGCATCATCCGGGTGTTGCCCCAGTACCCCATTCCAGGTCAGGAAAAGCTGGGAGAGTTCCTCTGCGGCGTTGCGCGTCATGGCAACCAGTTCAGGTTCCCGGGGCTCCAATTCCGGCAGCGGAACTACTAGGCAGACTGCACCTATGCAGCGTTGGCTACGGTCATGGACCGGCGCGGTAACGCAGGCGATATAAGGGTCGATCAGACCCCGCGCGATCCAATATCCTTGCGCGGCCGCATGGGAAATGTCGTCAGCCAATTTTTTTGCGGTGACCTTGTTGCCATCGGCCATAATGAAATCGGCTAACGGTATGTTTGCAGCCATATCTGCCACATCGACTCCTTGTAGCAGAAAGCGACCCGATGCGGTTCGCGGCAAAGGTGAGCTCGATCCTTCCACGGGAACCCGGTAGTTGTGATCCCGCCCAGTCTCGGAAATCAGCACGACCTGACGCCACCCGCGCATTACGTCGAGTTCCGCGACCTCCCCGGCAAGCTTCGCGAGTTTTGAGATCACATGGCGCGCTTTTCGTCCGAAAGGATTATGCCTATCGTAAGCAAAACCTAACTGTCCACACTTACTGCCGGGCAAGATCAGTCCCTCGGGCCCGAACTGTTCCAAAAACTCTCGTTCAAGCAATTGTTCTATGATGCTGTAAATCGTTGAGCGCGGCGCGCCGATGGCTGAAGCAATCGCGTTTCGCGTCAACGGTTGTGATTGACTCAATATACAGTCGAGAACATCAAGCAGTCTGTCTGTACCGCGCGCGCGTTCCATCTTCGTTCGATCTCCGCCAAATTATGTCAAAGCGCATAGCCATTATCGCTACAGCGTCTTAATGTATATTATAAAAGACAAAGAAATTCACAGCACTGCAGCGATTCAGAAATGCTCCCATTTTGATGGAGTGGTGCCGAGCTACTTCGTTACAATGAACGCGCTTCGACAGTTGCAGATGCAAGACTGTCGCGCAGGAACATTGCATCATTTCCTAAAACATAGAAGCTGATGCCAACTTTGCTCCATTTTCCTACATCTGCCGGCGATGAGCAGAATATACCTACCGGCTTTTCGGCCATCTGCGCTGCATTCGCGATCTTGATAATGGCAGCGTTGAGTGCCGCAGACCCTTCGACGCGGCCGGCACCGATCGAAACCGCGAGATCACCTGGGCCGATGAAGACGATGTCCACACCGTCAACCGCCGCAATACTATCCGCGTTAGCCAAGCCTTCCGCGGTTTCGATCTGTAAAGCCAGGACCGTGCGTTCATTGGCATGATCCAGGTAATCCGCGATCTGGTATCCGAATCCTGAAGCTCGGCCAGGACCGATGCCGCGAATGCCTTGGGGCGGATAGCGCGAATTCATGACGCACACTTCCGCCTGCGCTGCAGTTGAGACCCGTGGAATCAAAATGCCAGCGGCGCCGGCATCCAGCACTGAAGCCATCCAAAATGCGTCATGGCTCGGGACGCGAACCATAGCAGGCAGGCGATGTGCGTCGCATGCGCGTACCAGGTTCTCGATCATGGCTCTGTCTATCTGTGAGTGCTCGGCATCTATGCACAAGAAATCGACACCAGCAGATGCAATAACTTCCATCATGATCGGATGTGGAATGGCGGCGAAACTGCCGATCATCCTCTCGCGGGTAAGGCACCTCTGTCGAAATTCGCTCATTAATGCTCATGCTCCTCTGCTGAAGTTGGTGTGACCCTAGAGTTAGAGTGCTGCGGTCACGATAAACTCGACCTTGATCGCCGGGAGCGCGAGCTTGGCTTCGCATGTTGCGCGGGCGGGAGGATTTCGAGGGTCTATCCAAGACATCCACGCCGCGTTCATTTCTTCAAAGTCTGAAATATCGGCAAGATAGACTAAAGTCTGTAATATTCGAGTTTTGCTTGTGCCTGCCAAGGCCAAACGGCGATCAATCTCGCGCAAGGCGAACTGACATTGATCATCCACAGTCTCACCTTCGCCCACCTGACCGGAGAGATAGACGGTGTTGTTATGGATAACGACTCCGCTGAGGCGGGCATCAACTTCAAAGCGCTGTATTTCCATTCTGGCCATCCTGGTTGTTGTAGGGTCAATTATTCCGTTCAGCGGGGAGGGCCGCTGCACGCAAGAAAGTCGCGGATGTAAACTGGGGATCCGGGGAACTGGCTCGTTGGAATGAAAATTCTGTTCATGCCCAACCCGTCTGCGAATGAACACCGGAAAACCGGTCTGCCGCGTAAGGTTCGACCGGCAAAAGCGGCCGTTCACCTGTAATAAGATCAGCGATAAGGCGGCCGGTAACCGGGCCTTGCGTAAAGCCGTAGTGACCATGACCAAATGCAAACCATAAGCCGGGATGGCGTAGCGCTGGCCCGATGACCGGCAACATATCCGGTAGACAGGGCCGGGCTCCAAGCCACGGACTTGTTTCCATCTGTTTGCCGAGAGCGACCGTGTTTTGCGCACATTGGACCATTTTGTCGATTTGTGAGAAGGCTGGCGGAGCGTCGAACGGCGCTAGTTCGACACCCGTCAGCACACGTACGCCTTGAACCGTCGGCACGATGAGACATTGCTGGTCACGCACGTAGACAGCGTGTTTCAAAGGCGGCGAAGAAGTGTTCTCGAAATGCTGATGATAGCCGCGTTTGGCTATAAGCGGAATACGATAGCCCAGTTGCTTCGCCAAGGTACCAGACCATGGTCCGAGGGCGACAACCACATGCGGCGCGCTAAAACACACGTCGCCAGCCGTCAAATGCCATTCTGTGCCGGCCTGATGCAAGTCCAGCGCATCACCTTTCGCGATAAACCCGTCTTGGGACAGAAAGTGCTTTGCAAAACGTTGGATAAGACCACCGGGGTCACTGATACGCACCGTATCTTGCCAGTGAATTGCGCCGGCAAACCGGTCGATGAGCGCTGGCTCCATAGATTCCAGTTCTTGGGCTGCAATTTTGTGGGCGCGCACGCCGAAACCACGCGCCTGATCGGCCACGCGGTCTGCCTCCTGCAACTCCGTATTCGTTCTGCACAGTTCCAGCCAGCCGTCCTCCACCAGCAAGTCCGTCGCCTGCGCATTCGCTATCAACTCCCGGTAGCACGGAAGGGAGGCGGAGATCAGAGCACGAAAGGATGGACCAATCTTGGCAAGGCCGACTTCTCTAGACGCCGTCTTGTAAGCCAAAAGCCAGGGTAGGATGCGCGGCAAGAAGAGATAGTCCGTACGGACGCCGTTGGACCTGTTAAGAGCCAAGCGGACAAGATTTCTCAATCCTTTTGGAAAGGGGTGGGGCAAGACAGCAGATGCTTCGATAAAGCCCGCGTTGCCGTAGCTCGTTTCGCGGCCGGGTTCGCAACGATCGATCACCACGACCTTCTTGCCCCGCTGCTGCAGATACAAAGCCGTCGAGATCCCGATAACGCCGGCGCCAAGCACCATGACATCAAAAGACTTTGGAGCCATCACACGCCGCTCTCAGCTTCCAGAGCTGTAAAGCCGCTCGAAGCTCTTAACAATCCAACCGTCATTACATGTCTCTTATAAAGGAATCAAAGACGTTATAAAGGCCACTGTATGTTGACTCTCTAGCGGTCGTCAACCCGTACTGCCACATAGGGAAACGAAGCTCCAGAGAGCATTCCCGTGCGAAGAAGTAATCGCATTATCGCAAGCGCGGCCCGTCGCTCTCTGTCAGAGGAAAGAACGAGGCGTCTTCATTTTCGACCCAGTCGATCCCCGCGCGGTCACGGCCAGATGTCTGAGCGTGCCACCGTGCTGTTACAATTAGACCGTTCGCACAAACGATGGTTTGCCTGAGCAGTTTCATTACGGCAATGCACGTGACAGAGGATGCTGACGACTCCTGAAGGCAAGTTGACGATGCACTATCGTGAAGGCGCGAAACCCTATTTCAGTGAAATGTCCCGGACAGATATAACGGGGTGAGCAGCTGTTTGTGGCGCCACCCGATTGTGGCAACCACGGACATTGAGAAATTAATGAGGTCATTGAAACGGACTAAGAATTTCGTCGGCTCTCATGCTGCTTAACGTTCTGACAGTTGACTTCGCGGCAAATATGTTCTCAGATACCCTATAACGATCAAATGTCCTTTATAAGGGACAGTAAGAATAGGGGAAGGTTATGACAAAAATGTTGGAATTATTGTCCGGCCTGTTAATTGGCAGACGGACGTTCAAGTTGCTTTTCGCAGGCCTGGTCTTCATGGCGACTCCCGCTCTAGCTGAAGACCTAAAGTTGGGCCTCAGTTCCTCGGCAACGACTATGGATCCCCATTTTCACAATGCGAGCCAGAATATCGCTGTGTCGCGTAACATCTTCGACACGCTTACGCAGATGGATCCGGACAGCCAGATTACTCCCGGTGTTGCGGAATCCTGGAAAGCGATCGATGACGTGACGTGGGAGTTCAAACTTCGCAAAGCCAAATTTCACAATGGAAGCGACTTGACCCCCGAAGACGTCGCTTGGTCGCTTCGACGTCCGAACATTATTGAAAACAGTCCTGCCAGCTTTTCCATATATACTCGGGCGATAGTGCGGACCGAGATCGTCGATCCGCATACGATCCGCCTGATTACGAACAAACCCTATCCGCTGTTACCAGCAGATCTAACCAACGTCTTCATCGTCAGCAAAAAGGTGACGGAAGGCCTGAAGCCTGAACAGTTTAATACGGCCGAACATATTGTTGGTACTGGTCCGTATAAATTCGTAAGCTACTCACCCGACGATCGCGTCGTGGTGTCCCGGTTCAACGATTACTGGAATGGCAGCCCAAGCTGGGATAATGTGACTATCCGCTTCATGCCCAATGACGGAAGCCGCATGGCCGCGTTGCTTTCAGGCGATATCAATGCAGTGGAGAACGTGCCGACCTCAGACCTGGCTAAGATCAGGTCTGAGGAAAAGCTCGTCGTCGCGACGAAGAAAACCCATCGTATGGTGTTTCTCTTCCTCGATAGCGGACGCGAAAACAGCCCAGGGGTCCGCGGCGCTGACGGCAGCGCCCTAGCCAAAAATCCTTTGATGGACGTGCGGGTTCGAAAGGCGATCAACATGGCAATTGATCGCAATGCCATCGGCGACCGTCTGATGATGGGCTTGGCCTATCCAACCAACAACATGGCGACGGAACACATGATGGGGTTCGATCCGGCGCTGGAGAACGTACCCTTCGATCAGCAGCGCGCGCGCCAGCTCCTCGCAGAGGCCGGTTATCCCGATGGCTTCCAGCTCGTGCTGGGCACGCCGAACAACCGTTTGATTAATGACGAACGCGTGGCGCAAGCGATTGCCCAGATGCTTAGCCGCATCGGAATCCGCACCGAAGTTGATGCGGTGCCGTTCGCGGCAATCAACACCCGCGGTAACAAGGGTGAATACTCGGCCGTCATGATGGCGTGGGGCGTACAGACCGCTGAGGCATCCTCCGGTATACGCATGCTTGTTGCCTGCCCAGACAAGGAACGCGGCTGGGGAGTTGTGAACTGGAGCCACTATTGCAACCCCGCCCTCAACGAGCAACTTGTTGCACTGACTTCGGAAATGAACGATGCCAAGCGCAACGAAATGTTGAAAGCAGCCGTGCATACCGTCGTGGATGATATGGCCATCGTGCCCCTCTATTTCCAAGGAATGACCTGGGCAGCGCGCAAAGGCATCACTATCGTTCCCCGGATGGATGAGCGCACCTCTGCTTTTACTTTCAAACCTGCCGAGTGATGGCATGTAGACGATCCGTCCGTGGCTGGATCACCTCGGGCGGTTGGAGCGTGTAAGGACAATCATCAATATGTTAGCCTATCTCATACGCAGATTTGGACAATCCGTCCTTGTTTTGTTTACCATGGCGGTATTGGTTTTCCTGGCAGTTTTCGCTCTGGGCGATCCAGTAGATGTTCTCGCCAGCCCAGATGCCGATCAAGCAGAGCGCGCGGCGCTCGCCGTTCGATTCGGCCTTGACCAGCCGCTGCCGATTCAGTTCGCGACCTTCATCGGCAATGCGCTGCGCGGTGATCTTGGGTCTTCCTTTGTTTACGGCAAACCTGCGCTAACTGTGGTCATAGAGCGATTGCCCGCCACCATTGAGCTTGCCGTTCTTGCCCTCAGCTTCTCTGTCTTGATTGGCGTGCCGCTTGGGGTGATTGCGGGGCTCTGGCCTCGGTCCATCGCGGGCAGAGCGATCATGACGACCTCAATTTTCGGCTTCTCTTTGCCGAACTTCTGGATTGGACTGATGCTTATCTTGTTTTTCGCCGTGTATCTTGGCGTCATGCCCGCTGGAGGACGCGGGCCTACAAGTGAATTCCTTGGAATGCAGCTTTCGATCTTCTCTTGGGAGGGCTGGCGCCACATGCTGCTGCCAGCTTTGACACTGGCGCTCTACAAGGCTTCGCTGGTCGTGAGGCTGTGCGAATCAGGCACTCGAGAAATCATGACGCAAGAATATATCCGTTTTGCCCGCGCGAAGGGCCTCAGCCGATTTCGTATTGTTCGGTTGCATCTCCTGAAGAATATGCTGATCCCGGTCGTGACGATCCTTGGTATGGAATTTGGAGCGATGATCGCGTTTACGGTTGTCGTAGAATCGGTCTTTGCCTATCCCGGCATGGGCAAGCTGCTAATCGAATCGGTCAGCCGGCTCGATCGCCCCGTCGTCGTCGCTTACCTCATGGTGACGACGCTGGTGTTCGTGACGATCAATTTGGTGGTAGATCTGCTCTATGTCATGCTCGATCCGCGTGTTCGACTGGGCGAGGGGAACTCATGAGCGGGACCGTCGACACAAACACGTCCACCACAGTGCCTCGCTCTGAACGGCTGTTCCGGCGCCAATTGCTTGACTTGCTCTCCGGCCCCGGCGCAGCCATCAGCCTTGGAGTTCTGTTCGCCCTGATCCTGGTCGCGCTGTTTGCATCATGGATTGCGCCACAAAATCCATACGACCTGATGCAACTCGACATCATGGACAACATGCTGCCGCCTGGATTCCAACTCGGGAGCGGCATAACAGCAAGGCTGGGGACAGACGACCAGGGCCGGGATATGCTTTCTGCCATAATGTACGGCATGCGCGTGTCCTTAGGGGTTGGCATCGTGTCCGTCCTGATCGCGAGCATTGTTGGAGCTTTCATCGGCGTTCTCTCAGCCTATCTGGGTGGGCGTTTCGACGCTCTTTTCATGCGGATCGTCGACCTCCAGCTATCGTTTCCATCGATTCTGATCGCTCTCGTCCTGCTCACCGTATTCGGACGCGGCGTGGACAAAGTGATCCTGTCTCTCGTCCTGGTTCAATGGGCGTACTATGCGCGAACCGTGCGCGGCTCGGCGCTGGTGGAAAAAAACAAGGACTATATCGCCGCAGCACAATGTCTGGAACTGTCGCGTTTGCGTATTCTCATCCGGCACATGTTGCCAAACTGCATTCCCCCGCTGATCGTCGTTTCGACAGTTCAGGTTGCCCACGCCATCACCCTGGAATCAACGCTGTCGTTTCTCGGCGTCGGCGTGCCCGTGACGCAGCCCTCGCTGGGTATGCTCATTGCGACAGGCTATGATTTCATGCTGTCCGGCAATTACTGGGTGTCCACCTATCCTGGTGTCGCACTTGTCATCATTGTTGTTGCCATCAACCTTGTCGGGGACCGCCTGCGTGTCATACTGAATCCGAGATATAACCCATGACAGATATGCAACTCTCCCAAAAGACTCCGGCATTAACCGTTGAAAATCTCTCGGTTGCTTTCAAGACCCGTGCCGGAATGATTCCGGCCGTCCACAATGTGAGCTTTCACGTCAATCCGGGAGAAGTTCTCGGATTGGTGGGCGAGTCCGGTTCGGGAAAGTCGGTCACCGGCCTTGCGATTATGGGCCTGATCGAGCCGCCGGGAATGGTTACTGCCGGGAGCGTGCGCCTCGAGGGCCAGGAGATTGCAGGCAAAAGTGAAGGGGAGTTGCGCGCATTGCGCGGCAAGCGGATCGCGATGGTATTCCAAGACCCAGTCTCCACGCTGAACCCGGTTCTGCGCGTCGACACACAGATCATCGAGACAATCGTTGCCCACGAAAAGGTTTCCGTCAAAGCCGCCAGGGGGCGGGCCATCGCGGCGTTGAAAGCGGTGGGGATACCTTCGCCCGAAGCTCGTCTCACAGCGTATCCGTATCAGTTCTCTGGCGGCATGCGCCAGCGAGTGGCGGTGGCAATCGCGCTCTTGCACAGCCCGGCGGTGCTAATCGCCGACGAGCCGACGACGGCGCTCGACGTCACGATCCAGGCGCAGATTCTGAGCGAAGTCCAAAAGCTGGCAGCAGAAAACGGTACAGCACTCGTTTGGATCACGCACGACCTCTCCGTCATTGCTGGCCTCGCCGACCGTGTCGCGGTGATGTATGCGGGCCGTATCATTGAAAGCGGCAACGTTGCGACCATATTGACCAAGCCGCGTCATCACTACACCGCCGGCTTGATTGCATCGGTACCCAGTCGCAACCAAAGGGGGCAGCCGCTAGCGCAGATACCCGGTAGCACCCCGAGGCTAGGGGCGATGCCGCCGGGTTGCACGTTTCATCCGCGTTGCGCCGCTCGCACCAACATCTGCGTAAACGAGTTCCCGCCCGTCACGGAGGGTATTTCCGGTCACATCTTACGTTGCTATCATCCCAGATAGCCGTCGGAGGAGAATGATGCATCAGCCGATCCTTGAACTCGACAATATTTCCCGCCAATTCCGCGAGACGCCGGACTTTGCCCAGCGCATCGTGGACATGCTGACTAGTCACAATTCCGAACAGGTCGTCCGTGCGGTCGACTCGATTAGCCTTCGTGTATGGCCCGGGGAGATTGTTGGCCTTGTCGGCGAATCCGGTTGTGGCAAGTCAACGTTGGCCCGCATCATATCCCGCATTCTGCCGCCCTCGGATGGTCGCATGCTTTTCGACGGCAAGGATGTTGCGCGGATATCGGAAAATGAACGCAAGAAAGGCAATCTGTCTGTCCAAATGGTCTTCCAGGATGCCACAGCCTCGCTCAATCCAAGGAAGCGTGTTGTTGAGATTATCGGCGAAGCACCGGTCGTCCACGGTGTCGTAAGCGCTGGGGGGATGGTTCGCTATGTGAGTGACCTGATGGAGCGTGTTGGGCTCGATCCGGCCAGCCGCGATCTTTATCCGCATCAATTCTCGGGAGGTCAGCGTGCGCGGATCGGTATCGCCAGGGCGCTCGCGGTCAAGCCGCGCGTGCTCGTATGCGACGAATCAACAGCGGCTCTGGACGTGTCGATCCAGGCACAAATTCTCAACCTTTTCATGGAGCTCAAACGCGACCTCGACCTAACCTATATCTTCGTTAGCCACGACCTTGGCCTGATCAGGAATTTCTGCGATCGTATAGCCGTCATGTATCTTGGCCGTGTCGTCGAACTGGCCGAGGCGGAAGCGTTATTTTCGAATCCGCTTCATCCGTATACCAGAGCGTTGCTACGGGAAATTCCTACATTGGAGCCGCGCAAGCGAGCCTTTACTGCCATCAATGGTGAAATGCCCTCGCCCCTCGACCCCCCCTCCGGTTGTCACTTCCATCCCCGCTGTTCCTTTGCGAAATCAATTTGCGCGCAGGAACAACCGCAATTGCTCGAGACCGTACCCCAGCATTCTTCAGCCTGCCATTTCAGTGGTCAATTTCGAAACAACGAGTTGCAGTATGTCCCGTGACAAAGAGCGTATATCCACAAGGATATTCATTGTCGGCGGGTGGTTGGTGGATCCGGCGCGAAATTACGCCGACATTATGTTGGAAGACGGGAAGGTGGTAGCTGTAGCGGCGCAGACCGGTAGGGAAGGCCCTCAGCTCTACGAGGCGGACGGTTTGATCGCCCTGCCGGCTGCATCTCTCCGCAATCCACTGATCGGCACGCTCGCCTTTGGCTCTAATGTCGACGTGACCGTCCTGGCACCGGACGAACGTGTGTTCCCTTTTAACAACGTTGAGTGTTGCCAAATACAGAGCGGACCGCGTTTGCGAGCAAGAGACATTTTCATCGCAGGTCGCGCAGAATTCAATTCAGCATAACAATGGTTGACCAGGAAAAACGGACATGATGAACGACGCGCGCCATTCGGCGACCGAACTTTGCGACCTCGATGCAACGGCGGCCCGCCAGCTGATCGGCTGTAAGGCCATATCCCCTGTTGATCTCACCAAGAGCTGCATCAATCGCATTGAGCGAGTTGACCACGCTGTCAATGCTGTGGTGTACCGCGATTTCGACAGGGCGCTGGAAATCGCGCGCCAGTGCGAGGCTTCCGTCATGAAGGGCGAGTTTCTCGGTGCCCTGCATGGCCTGCCCGTCGGTATCAAGGATACCGCCGAGACGGAAGGCATCACGACCACCTTCGGCAGCACCGTCTTTCGTGACCACCGGCCCGAAAAGGACGACCGGTTCGTTGCACGCTTGCGGCAGGCCGGCGGCATCGTTTTAGGCAAGACCAATGTCCCGGAATGGGCAGCCGGTGGGAACACCCGCAATCCGGTATTTGGCGCTACCGGCAACCCCTTCGCCGTTATGAAGACGGCGGCGGGATCGTCGGGTGGATCGGCAGCGGCTCTGGCGTGTGGGATGATGCCTCTTGCATCGGGTTCGGATACCGGCGGTTCGCTTAGAAACCCGGCGGCCTATTGTGGGGTGGTTGGTTTCCGACCGACTCCTGGCCTCATCCCCAGCGAAAAGCGCGGAACAGCCTGGTTACAGGTTTCGACCCTCGGCCCGATGGCGAGGACCGTCGCGGATGCGGCGTTGATGCTGTCGGTCATGATGGATTCGGATGTGCTCGATCCTCTTTCGATGGTCTGTCATGGTGAGGCGGCGCACGACAGCGCTTCCTGGGCTCGCCCGCCTGAAGTCGACTTGTCTCGTCTCAAGGTGGCGTATACGACAGATTTCGGCTTTGCTCCTGTAGAGCGGGCGATAGCATCTACCCTCACCGAAACGACAACGCTGATTGGCAATCTTTTTGCTTCGATCGAGGAGACAGCCCCGGATTGCAGCGGCGCAGACGACATCTTTGCAATTCTGCGCGCAGTGGCGGCACTCGGGATGTTCGAGAAGCTGCTCGAAAAGCATTCAGACCAGATCGGGCCCAACATCAAAGCCAACGTGGCCGAGGGTAGAGGATACAGCGCCAGCGACGTCAGTCGCGCGCTCAACGAACAAACCGCTTACCATCGACGCTGGCAGGCGTTCTTCGGCGACTATGACCTTCTGCTCGCGCCGGCTGTAACGGTAAGTCCTCGGCCTTGGCGGGAGCTTTATCCGCTGGAAATCGAGGGCACGCCAACCCGCAGTTACTATCATTGGCTGGCCTGTGCCTATGCAGTAACTTTGGCGGGCTGTCCCGCCATTTCGCTCCCCGTGGGGCGTGACCCTTCGGGAATGCCGTTCGGACTCCAGATCATAGCTCGGCGTGGGGCGGATCGCTTCCTACTCGGGGCGGCACACGCGCTAGAAAAGTCGCTTGCAGATGATCCTCGCTTGAGGCGGCCGACGCCCGATATTGCAGCGTTAGGCGCTGCCCCGCCACTGCGTGAAACCGAAGGGTTTTTCGCTTGGGACTGAGTTTACTGAACCCGGCCGCAGAATGCAGGCAGATGTCGAGTTCTGGCAAAACGCATCTCGCCAACCGTGTTGCGAATCCGACCGTCGGCACCAAATCGAACCTGTCCTGTCCAAGCGGTCCGCATGAATCGAGGATCGGATGACGGTGCATATTTTGCCAAGCGATTGAGAATAAACACGAATTTGGCTCTTGAAAAAATCAAGGTGGAATCCTATATCGCAACCAGCCGACGCGATACTCCTCCCATTTATCCGTGTCGGCTGTTCCCCTCTGGAGGTTTTTAACCTTCACAATGGAGCCGGGCCTTTCAGGTCCGGCTCTTTTTTCGGGATAATTTACGCGCGTCATTTCGTTTTTGTGGCTGGTTCGATCAGGACATGAAGAATTGCGTGCGCCTCACACCTTATGGGCTCCGCGATCTCCTGCCCGCTCAACCGCGATGGATTGTTAACTCCGAAGCTCGCTATCCAATGGTCTGCGTGGTTTGATCACCCTTGCCAAATTGGCTATTAATTCCTTAGTCCCGAGCGTATGGCACAGCAGCAGATGCGCGGTTAATGCATAGCGCGGAGCAACCGGCGGATCACGTTGTCATGCAGACGCCGGAGTTTGAATTGCGATTGCTGATGGAGCATATGGAACCAGACAGCACCCGCAATAATCGGCGGAGGGAAGCGGGGCTCTTGACCTGACAGGGCGTCTTTGTGCATCAACGAATTATCCAGAACCGTTAAGCCAAAACAATGTGAAACCGCCAGGTGTGCGTTGCAACCAATGAAGCCAGCCGGCGATTATTTAGGACAGAGAGGGCGCAAAACCTCTTGGGTCGTCGTAATATCTGCGATGAGTTCATCACGGGCGCGGGGAAAATCCTTGTTCTGGAGTGCCTCGACAATCGCAATATGTCGGCCGGAAGGCTCGGATTCGCCCGCTCTGATCTGTGGAGCGACATGTGTAGACAGCATTCGCATATAGGGGCCGAACCGCAACCATAGCGTCTCGATAAGCTGGATCAATACATCGGAACCGGATGCACGATAAATGGTAAAGTGAAACTGCTGGTTCTTGGTGATGAGGGCATAGATGTTCTTCTCGCGGCCAATTTCCTTTTGATCGGAAACAATGCCTTTGAGTACATCAAGATCGGCTGCAGTAAGCCGGGGGGCTCCAAGTTCTGTTGCAAGCGCTTCAACGGCGATGCGAGCCCGGCAAAGATCATCCAGCCGTGCTAAAGTGACCACCGGCACACGTGCCGAACCGTTGGATGCGATCTCCAGCGCATTCTCCGCCGCAAGACGCCGCAGTGCTTCGCGCACCGGCATGTTGCTGGTGCCAAATGTTTCGGCAAGACCGGCAATTGTCAGGCTTTGAGCCGGGTCGAATTGCCCGTTCATGAGCGCCTGGCGCAATTGCTGGTAGACCCCGTCCTGGATAGTCGTGCGCGAAGACACAGGCCCAAAACTCATATCCACTGACATATTCCTTATGTTCTGCTTCGAGCCCATGAAGTTCTGGTGCCGTTGTGCAGGCCGAGTTCACAAACACCAATATGACGATCAATAGCCTGAAATCCTCTGGCCTTACAATCTCGGCATGCCGATACGGCCAGCCTTTAAAATTCGGCGGCCATGCGAATTGACGCTTTATAGCATTTGTGATCAAATGATCACACATAAAGTATGGGGCATGCATGTCAGGTTACTTTCTCTATCACTCGATAGGCACATTCCCGGGCAAGGCGGATGCAATGAGCCGAGCTCTGGCGGACTTTTCCGAGATATGGTCGGCTGAGAATGATGGGCAATGGCACGCTGCACTGACAGCGCGCGCGGGGTTCATAGAACTCTGGAATGCGTTGATCGACGCACCGGCAGGGTCGTTGACGACAACGGAAAATGTTACGACGGCGCTCTACAGTCTGGTCGGCAGCCTGCCGCAGTCATACCTTTCCGGGCGCCGCTTCCTCATCGCGGCGGACTGTTTCCCCAGCCTGCATTTTATGCTTGCCAAGATCGCCCCGCGTTTCGGCTTTACACTGGACACGGTGCCCGTCCGTCCCGGTGAGAAATGGGTGCGCGAAGAAGATATGATCGCACGTTGGCAGGATGATGTCGGCGTCGCCTTGCTGACCTTCGTCACATCCACATCGTCGCATCGCTCGGATGTAGGCCGGCTTGTTGCGCACGGTCATCGTATGGGAACTGTTGTTGGCGCTGATATTACCCAAGGGGTGGGCGCTGCGCCATTTTCGATTGAAGAAACGCAGGTGGATTACGTTGTTTCGACATCGCTGAAATGGCTTTGCGGTACTTCCGGCGCCGGGATACTTCAGATACGTCCGGCGCTTCTTGGCCAATGCGAACCGGAATTGCGCGGGTGGTTCAGCCAGGACAATCCTTTTTCGTGGGATCTTGATCGCTTTGCCTATGCGCCGGATGCGCGCCGTTTCGATCATGGAACACCTGCCATCCTCGCTTCCGTCGCTTCGCTGCCGGGTCTTGAATGGGTTGCAAACACTGGTGTCGATGCGATCCGCACACAGAATTTGAGCCTGACGAACCGCATCATCGAACGGTCGCGGGAAAATGGCTGGGTGGTTGGATCGCCATTGGATGAAAACGAGCGTGGTGGCAGCGTCATGCTCTCGCTGCCGGAAAAGCACGATGCAGCCGCTATCGTGTCGGCACTGCGCGAGCAGGAACTCTATTGCGACGCCCGCGGATCGACATTGCGTCTGTCGCCGGGAAGCGTAACCGGCATGGAGGACGTCGATGCGCTTTGTGACGCCCTGAAACGAATGATGGAGTAGAGACGGCGCGTCCCCTGCGTCGGGGCAAGGGATGTGGAACACCAAAAGCCACTGCGAGTGGTAAAAACAGAGGGAAACACCATGCTGAATCGTCTGAATCTGATGGGAATTTTTATGGCGACAAGCCTTTTTGCCGCCGCGCCCGCTATTGCTGCCGATACGATTGTTATCGGAACTTATCCGGCCAATCCGCCTTGGGAATACAAGACCGCATCTGGAGATTTTGAGGGCTTTGAAGTTGATGTTGTCCGCGAGGTTGCCAAACGCCTCGACCTGACTCCGGATTTTCAGGATATGGGGTTCCAGGCTCTGTTTGCCGCCACCAGTTCAGGCCGCATCGACTTTGCTATCTCGTCGATTTCAATCACCAATGACCGTTTGAAGAATCAGTCCTTCACCCAACCCTATTATGACAGTGATGGCACCGTTGTCGGCAAGCCAGAGTCCACTATCAAATCGCTGGATGACTTAAAGGGAAAAACCATTGGCGTTATTGCAGGATCGACCGGGGATGCCTGGGCCAAAGCAAACTCTGAAAAACTCGGCATTGCCGAAGTGAAAAGCTATACCGCTCAGCAGGATTTGCTGATGGAAGTACAAAACGGGCGCATCGACGGCGGGGCGGGCGAACTTGCGGGATTCCAGTATGCCATGACCAAGATAGCTGGCCTGAAGCTTTTGGTGCGTATTCCGACCGGCGAGCGCTTTGCCCTTATGGCGAAGAAGGGCAGCCCGCTGGTGGGAAAGGTCAGTGACGCCATCTCGACGATGAAAGCTGATGGCACATTGGCCGCTATCCACAAGAAGTGGTTCAACGTCGATCCGGAGCCAGGTACCAGCACGGTCACATCTTTGCCTTTGCCGAAGGCCGAATAACCGTTCGCGCATTGAGGCCGGTGCTCAGCACCGGCCGTTACGGCTCTCAGGGGCCGACGACCTATTCAATTTGCAGGTAGGCGCCTATGGAATTGATCAACACTTTTTTCAACTGGCAAATTCTGGTCGAGTCCTTTCCAATCCTGTTACGCGGGCTTGGCAATACAATCATGCTCGGCTGCGCAGCCATCTTCTTCGGCTGCATCGGCGGTCTGGTCCTTTGCCTGATGCGTCTTTATTCGCCGCGATGGCTGAAATATCTGGCGATTTTCTACATTGATATTTTCCGGGCGCTGCCAATCCTGGTGGTATTGATACTGATCTACTACGCGCTGCCTTTGGCCGGCATCCGGTTTACCTCCTTCACCTCGGCAACCATCGCGCTTTCCATGGTGCTGGCGGCGTTCACCGCGGAAGTATGCCGCGCCGGCATCGAGAATATCTCCAAGGGCCAGTTCGAGGCGGCGTCCGCTCTTGGTCTTCCCTTCTGGATCACCATGCGCAAGGTTATTCTCCCGCAAGCCTTGAAGGTGGTTATTCCGCCGCTCACCAGCAATTGCGTTTCCATTTACAAGGATACCTCGCTGGCTTCGGTCGTTGCCATGCCGGACCTGCTGAAGCAGGCAACCGATGCCCAGGCGCTGATGGCCAATCCGACACCGCTGATCGGCGCTGCCATTATCTATCTCGCCTTTCTCTGGCCGCTCGTTCGACTGGTCAGCTATCTCGAGGCGCGCGGCAAACAGCAGCATTCGCGATGAGCAACCCATCCACAATCATCCAAGCATGGGCGCCTTGACGCGCCATAAGTTCCAGGAGCATCCATGAACAAGCACCATACCCCCCAAGCCAATAGCAACGAGGCCGCATTTCCGATCGACACCATACGTCCGATGTTTCCGGCATTGCAGAAGGCCGGTGACTTCATCTTCTTCGACAATGCTGCCGGTGCCCAGATACCGCAGAGCGTGCTGGATGCGGTGACCGCACATCTCGTTGATTTCAACGTCCAGCGCGGCGCCCGTTATGGTCGCGGTTTGCAGGTGGACAAGGCGGTTGCCGATGCGCGCGAAAGCGTGGCGCTGCTCATCAATGCTCGCGATACGCAGGAAATCTGCTTTGGCATGAATGCGACGTCGTTCATCCGCCTGGTCAGTCTTGGTATCGGCCAAATGCTTGAAGAACGGGACGAGATCATCGTCACCGATATGGATCATGACGCGAACATCGCCACCTGGCTTGCACTTGAGTCGATGGGAGCAAAATTCGTCTGGTGGCGCATGCGCGAAGACGGCAATCTGCATGTCGAGGACCTGCAGCCGCTGGTGAACGAAAAGACACGTCTCGTTGCCTGCACCGTTACGGCGCACTCGATCGGATCGATCGTCGATGTCAAGTCCGTCGCCAGGATCGCCCACGATGCCGGTGCGGAGGTGTTTCTTGACTGCGTGCATTACGGTCCGCACGGGCTGATCGATGTCCAGTCCTGGGATTGCGACTATCTCGTCTGCTCGGGCTACAAGAATTTCTCGCCGCATATGGGTTTTCTCTGGGGTCGCTTCGAGACATTGGAACGCCTGCCGACTTTCCGGGAGGACTTCATTCCCAATGTACCACCGCACAAAATTGAAGCAGGTACATTCATCTACGAAAACGTTTCGGGCATGGATGCTGCGGTTCACTATCTGGAGTCGATTGGCCGCAATTTTGCCCCGTCAAACAACCGGTCGCGCCGCGAGAATATCGTTGCGGGCATGGGAAAAATCCGGGCCTATGAGCTGAAGCTGGCAACGGAGATGCTGCGCGTTCTCAAGGATTCTGGCGCTACAATCTATGGTATCGACGATGTCAACCGCATCAATGAGCGCGTACCGACCTTCTGCTTCAATATCGGTAAACTGTCGCCCAAGCTGGTCACCGAAGAGATGGCGGAGATGCAGATCGGCATCCGTGACGGCCATATGTATGCGCCACGCCTGATGAAGCGGCTCAATCTCAGCATGGATACCGGTGCGGTTCGCCTTTCCCTGGTCCACTACAATACCATGGAGGAAATTCACCGCTTCGAGGAGGCGTTGAAGACAATCATCGCGAGGCACGCGCAACTGTAGCCAAATGCAACCTGCGTGTTTTGGTAAGTTCCCGTCCTCGCAGGAGCTTTATCCACTGGAGACGAAGGCAAGGTGACCCGCAACTATTGTCATTCGCTCGCAAGGCTTATGCAACGGCATTGGTTGCTTGTTCGGAACGTCGATTCCGGTTGCACATGATCCTGCCGGCATGCCGTTCCGGCTCCAGATCAGATCTGGACGGGGAGCGGTCGGCTTCCCACTCGGGGCGGCACACGGCTGGAGAAGGCGCTTGTCAACGATCCTCGCTTGAGGCGGCGGGCTTGCGATATTGCAGCGAAAAAGGCTGCCCCGCCGCTGCGTGAAGCCGAAGGGTTCTTGCTTGGGACTGAGTTCACTAAAACCGGCCGCGGAATTGCAGCAGGTAGATATCGTGTTCCAGCGGGTTTCGAAGGCGCCTCTCGCAAAATCGCATTGCGTTCCTCAGGGTCAGCGCCACATCGAATCTGGGCTGCTAAACTCGTCGACAGTTCTCCGCGGGTTCACATCAACCAACTTGCATTTGATGTTCAGGTCGATTGACTAAGTCACGGGATGAAAGTTCAACAAACATGCAATTGCATATTTATTGAACCACTCGGGTGAAGTATTCGTCGCGCCACATGCACACTTAAAACTGCACATAACGAGCAACAACCGCTCACGAGGTAGTGGCGATATAGCGTGCCGGCGTCCTGTGGCATGCAAAAAATAGTTGCATATGCACATAAAATCCACTAGGGATCATTTGGGAAAAAAGGGAATGTTTCGCGTCATAGGAGGAGGATTCGCGATGACCGCAGCAAGCACTCTAGGTAACCTATCCGAACTGCTGCATAGCGGGGGGGTCAATGTGATCGACCTGACAGCGCCGTTGGGGCCAGACACGCCGCTGCTCAAGCTTCCTCCGGAACTGGCCAAGGATACGCCGGCGATCGAGATTCACTCCATTTCAGAATATGACGAGAACGGGCCATTTTGGGCTTGGAACTGGCTCAAGATCGGCGAGCACTCAGGAACGCATTTTGACGCTCCCCATCATTGGATAACTGGCAAGGACTATCAGGACGGCTACACGGACACGATCCCGGTCAAGAACTTTGTCGCTCCCGTCAACGTTATTGACTGCGCGACCGAGACAGAGGCCAACCCCGACTTCCTGCTGACGGCCGACGGCGTCAAGGCATGGGAGGCCAAACACGGCGCCATCGGCGCGGGTGAATGGGTAGTGATGCGCACCGATTGGGATAAATACAACAATTCCCGGGAGCGCTTCCTCAATGCGGACGCCAGCGGACCACATTCGCCTGGCCCATCTGTAGATTGCATCGAATATATATTGGAACGCGGCGCGATCGGCTGGGGAACCCAGTGCATCGGCACCGATGCCGGCGCGGCTGGTGCATTTGAGCCGCCGTTCCCAGCGCACAACCTATTGCACAAGGCTAATCGTTATGGGCTCGCCAGCCTCATCAATCTCGACAAGCTTCCACCCAAGGGGGCAATCCTGATCGCCGCGCCGCTCAAGATCGTCAAGGGTACTGGCAGTCCGGTGCGTGCACTGGCACTGGTGCCCAATGGTTAGGCTCGTCGCCAGCGTTCGGGTCGCAATTGGCAACGTCGAGGAACTCGGCGTGGCGGCCTTTCTCACGGGCAAAGGTGGAAGGGTGCTGCGCTGGGAGCGCTTCGTCCGCGCCGGCGAGTTGAATCAACCAAGCGTGAGCTCATGCAACGTATCCAAATATCTGGCGGCACTGGAAGCTCGATGAATGCGCGCGTGCCCACCGATGTCGAACTGGACGGTCCAAGGCTGGGAGAAATCGGACTCCAGCAGTTTGCACCCTACCTTATGAACCGCATCATGGGGCGCTACAACGCCTCGTTGCGCGACGATCTGGCCAAGCTTGGACTCACCATACCGAAGATGCGAGCGCTGGCTATTCTCTCGGTGGTCGACGGTCTGCTGATTAGCCAGCTTGCCGTCTACGCTGTAGTTGAACATTCGACCCTAAGCAGGGGGCTTGACGCACTCGAGGCCGAGAAATTGGTCCGCCGCAATCCCGATCCGGACGATAGCCGTGCTACACGTGTGACCATCACCGAGTTGGGCCGAGCCACGTTCGAAAAGCTCTGGCCTACCATGCGCAAGAGCTACGAGACAATGTTTGCCGGCATCGATCCCGAGGAACAAGCAGCCTTCGTCGCCACCCTGCAGAAACTTCTGATCAACGTACGCAAGCACGATTTTTGACACCTGAGGAGGCACCCAATGGCTGAACGGTCATTCGCGAAGGAGGTCCAGAAACTCAAGCTGGGCGAGGGACAGGAATTCGCGGGAGAGGGCATCCTCGCTATTACCAAGGCGCTGCTGCAGTGCGGAGTCGGCTATGTTGGCGGCTATCAGGGTGCGCCGATCAGCCACCTGATGGACGTGCTTGCGGACGCACAGGAAATCCTTGGCGAACTCGGGGTTCATTTTGAGGCGAGTGCATCCGAGGCTACCGCCACTGCCATGCTGGCGGCCTCGGTCCACTATCCGATCCGGGGTGCGGCAACCTTCAAATCGACTGTCGGTACCAACGTCGCCTCGGACGCGCTCGCCAACCTCGCCTCGGGCGGAGTAACCGGTGGCGCCCTGATCATCGTGGGCGAAGATTACGGCGAAGGCTCTTCCATCATGCAGGAGCGCAGTCATGCTTTCGCCATGAAGAGCCAGGTGTGGCTGCTCGATCCGCGACCCAACCTGCCATCCATTGTGGCGGCGGTGGAACACGGCTTCGAACTATCGGAGGCTTCCAACACGCCGGTCATGTTGCAGGTGCGCATCCGTTGCTGCCATGTCCATGGCTCCTTCATCGCCAAGGACAACAAACGCCCCGCCATGACCGTGGCCGAAGCATTGGAAAATCCGCGCCGCGACACCCAGCGTATCGTCCTGCCGCCCGCCTCCTTCCAGCATGAAAAGGAGAAGATATCGAAGCGCATGCCAGCGGCCATCGACTACATCAAGCGCCATGGGCTGAACGAGACCTTCGGCGGCGAAGGCAAAATCGGCATTATCTGCCAAGGCGGCATGTATAATGGCGTTGTGCGTTCTTTGCAGCGGCTGGGCCTTGCAGACCTCTACGGCGAGACCAAGGTGCCACTTCATGTGCTCAACGTGACCTATCCTCTTATCGAGGATGAGTTGGTTCGCTTCTGTGAGGGCAAGGATGCCATTCTTGTGGTCGAGGAAGGCCAGCCTGATTATATTGAGCAGGCACTAGGCGCCATTCTCTACAGGACGGGTGGTTCGGTAAAGCTGGAAGGTAAAGGGCTGCTGCCCATGGCCGGAGAATATTCCGGCGACGTGATGTTGGACGGCATCGGCGGCTTTCTGCGCCAGCACGCTGGCGATTTACTGGCGCCGGAGGTCAGAGCGCCAAACGCGCCGGCCCCGCCAATTTATGTCAATCTGGACAAAGCCGTTCCGGCCCGGCCGCCGGGTTTTTGTATCGGTTGTCCGGAACGGCCAATCTTCGCCGCGACCAAGCTTGTCGAGGAGGAACTGGGCAAACACCATATAGCGTCGGACATCGGCTGCCACCTGTTCTCCATCATGCCCCCGTTCGAGCTTGGCGCGACGACAATGGGTTACGGACTGGGGCCGGCTTCGGCTTCGGCTTTCAATGCCCCGGACGCCAGCCGACGCTCCATCTCCTTCGTTGGCGACGGCGGTTTCTGGCATAATGGCTTAACCTCTTCTATCGGCAATGCGGTGTTCAACCAGAACGATGGCGTGATCGTGGTGGTGGACAACTATTATTCGGCGGCCACGGGCGGCCAGGATATACTATCCTCCCGCGCCTCCAATCGGTCTAAATCAACCAACCACCCGATAACAAACGCCCTTCGGGGCATAGGCGTGAAATGGGTACGTCATGTCAAACGCACTTACGATGTCGGACTGATGCGCGACACGTTGAGGGAAGCGCTGACTACGCCCGAGAAAGGGCCCAAGGTCATCGTGGCGTCCTCGGAGTGCATGCTCAACCTTCAGCGACGCGAGGCGCCACTCAAGAAGATCGCGATCGCGGACGGCAAGCGCGTGGTGCGCACCAAATTCGGGGTCGACGAGGACGTGTGCACCGGCGATCATGCCTGCATGCGCCTTTCCGGCTGTCCTTCTTTGACCGTCAAGCATCTGGACGACCCGCTGCGCGACGATCCGGTGGCTGCGATCGACGACAACTGCGTCGGCTGCGGCAATTGTGGCGAGGTAGCAGACGCGGCGGTCCTGTGTCCATCCTTTTATCAGGCCGACATCGTCAGCAATCCAAAGGCATGGGAGCGGTTCTGGGCTGCTCTGCGCGGGCGAGTGATTGCAGCGTTGCAGGCAAGCCGGGAGCGTCGTCGTCTCTCCTTCGACGTGGCGCAGCCATGAAATACGAATTGCCGGAAGGAGGCGACGCCACAAGAGGCATTTTCAAAATTGCCATACTGGCGGTTGGTGGTCAAGGCGGCGGCGTCTTGGCGGGCTGGATCACAGATTTGGCCCAGCGTTCAGGATGGCATGTCCAGTCCACATCCGTCGCAGGCGTTGCCCAGCGCACGGGGGCCACGATCTACTATGTCGAGATGATGCCTTGCGAGCCGGATCGTGGCAATATCCGGCCTGTATTGTCGCTTAGTCCAGCGCCGGGAGACGTCGATATACTGATCGCTGCCGAACTGGTGGAAGCCGGCAGAGCGGTATTGCGCGGCTTCGTCACCCCCGAACGAACCACACTGATCGCATCGAGCCACCGCATGCTGGCCGTTTCGGAAAAAATTGTGCCGGGTGACGGTAAAGTCTCTGTGGACACTGTCGTGAAAAGCGCAGCGCAGGCATCCCGCCGCTTCATTAACTTCGACATGGAAACGATGGCAAAGAAGGCCGGGAGCGTCGTCTCGGCGAGCCTGTTTGGCGCTCTGGCCGGATCGGCCGAACTGCCATTCCCGCGTGCGGCCTTCGAGGAAACCATCAGGGCTGGGGGAAAGGGCGTGGACGCAAGCTTGCGGGCTTTCGCACTTGCTTATGAGCGCGCTGCCAGCGATGGTGAGGACGAATCCGCTACGCTTGCGGCAAAGCCGAGGCATGTAACAGTGCCAGGCTGGCTTCAGGACGAGTGGAACGGTCTGCGTGAGCGCATCCGTCACCAGCCGCAACCGGCGCGCGAACTGGCAGAGCTGGGTCTTATCAAGGTCGTGGATTTTCTCGATGCGGCCTATGGCGCCGAATATCTCGCCCGTCTTGAAAAAATCGTCACCATCGATGAGGAGGCGGAAGGCTGGGCCTTTTCGCGCGAGGCGGCAAAATATATCGCCAACGCAATGGTCTATGACGACATCATCCGGGTGGCCGATCTCAAGACCCGGCCGACGCGTGCCGCCCGAGTCCGCGCCGAGGTCCATCTGCGCGAAGGCCAAACGTTGCGGACCACCGAATATTTCCATCCACGTATGGACGAGATCTGCGGCCTCCTGCCTGTAAGGCTGGGTGCGGCCATAGAGCGGCGGCTGTGGTTGATGAAAGCGTTCAACCGTCTCGTCGATGGGGGTCGCCGAATCCGGACAGACGGTGTGCTCGGTTTTGGAGTCCTATGGTCTCTTGCCGGGCTGCGCCGTTGGCGCCGCAGCCTGCTGCGCCATCAGGTCGAGACTCGTCATCTGGAGGACTGGCTGGCCGTTGCAGTGCGCGAGCGTGCTTCCGATTACGCCCTCGGCGTGGAGGTGCTGAAGTGCCGCCGCCTGATCAAAGGCTATTCGGATACCCACAAGCGCGGCCAATCCAAGTTCGACAAGGTGCTGTCGTGCCTGGACTTGCTGCGCGGCAGGGATGACGCTGCCGATTGGATTAGGCGATTGAGGGAGGCTGCGCTTGCCGACGCGGATGGCTCAGCGCTCGACGGCGCGATCCGCACCGTACGATCATTTACCAGCTCAGGCGAGATCCTTTCGAGTTGAACTTTGACTGCTTTTGAACGGTCAGCTTGACCGGACTGTTGTCCTAGCGGTCTGGATGGGAATCCTCAATGCAGATGGCCTGACCGGTTCGCAGAATTTCCCAAATGCAAAGATGATCTGTCTGTGGAGAAAAGACAGTACAGCCGCATGCATATCTCCGAAAGTTTTGCTGCTAACAGAAGTAAGAGGTACGCCCAGCCTACGCTGATGTACTGTGGCTGATCCTGAACGCTTATTGCGCTTGATCGTCCCATCAGTCGCGCAATGCCTCCAAGAGGGACTTTAGGCTGTTTAAGCTCAAAAAAGCGGCGTTAGGACAAAGTGATCCGCGTATAGCAGTTTGACAGCCAATTTCCTCCATGGCTAACCTCATGAATTCATTGGCATGTCGCTTTCGAAAATAGAAGGCGCCTCTGCTACACGTGCTTGAGGCATAAGATGGGTTATGGCAATAAGCTTTTGATATTCCTAAATAATTATCTTCTTGTTCTCTGTCGACGTACTCCTCGGCAGCCACCGCCGCACTTGCGAGTTGGCATGCCAATAGGTATTGTAGACATAGGCGCTACAATCGAAATCTGTGAAAATTAGTCTGTTATAGGCATTTTCAAACATGGGGTAATCGCGGCGCGATCGTCCCAGGTCAGTTATGCAATGATGGCTGGTAATGGTGGTTGCCCCCGATAAGATGGAAATACGGGCTCACGATTAGGACCGGGCCCAAACATCAAACGGAGGCAACCATGGTCGAATATATAGGGCTTGATGTTTCATTGAAAGAGACCGCCATCTCGATCCGAAAGGACGGGAAGCGGATCTGGCGCGGCAAGTGCCCCTCTGACCCAAAAATTTTGGCGCAGATGATCCGCAAACACGCCCCGCATGCCAAGCGCGTTGTATTCGAGACAGGGCCGTTGTCGACATGGTTCTATCATGCGCTAACAGCCGAAGGGGTTCCAGCAATCTGTATCGAAGCGCGGCACGCGCAAAAGGTCTTGGACGAGACGCTCAACAAGACCGACGCCAACGACGCGGATGGCTTGGCCCATTTAGCTGAAGCTGGGTTCTACAAGGCCGTCCGGGTGAAGGCTTTCGATAGCATGCTGACGCGCACGCTGGTGGCGGCTCGCAATCAGCTTTTGACTATCTCGACCCAGCTCAGCAATCAAATCCGCGGCCTGATGAAGACATTCGGTCTTATTGTCCCGAAAGGGAAAGGTCGGATATTTGATGGGAACATTAGGCAATTGCTGGATGGGCATGACGGCCTGGGAAAGATCATATTGCCTCTGCTCGAGGCATGGCGCGACATACGCAGGCGCGCGGCCGATCTTGATCGGCAGTTGCTCGCAGCGGCTCGGGAGAGCCAGGAGACGAAGCTTTTGATGACGATCCCGGGGATCGGCGCCGTCACCGCCATCTCGTATGTCGCAGCGATCGAAGATCCAGAAAACTTCAAAACGTCGCGCTCAGTTGGCGCTTGGCTAGGGCTGACAACGCGGCGGTACCAGTCCGGCGAAGTCGATTATGACGGCCATATCTCACGCAGAGGCGACAACCATCTGCGGGGCTTGCTTTATGAAGCAGCGACGGTACTCCTTACAAGAACCAGTGCAGAAACGAAAACAGTCTCAGGAGCTGGGGACTTAAACTGCGTGAGCGGCTGGGCTTCAAGCGCGCCGCAGTGGCAGTCGCCCGAAAACTCGCCGTTATCATGCATAGCATGCTCAAGACGGGGGAAGTGTTCAACGCATTGGCTGGCGCTACCGCATAAACGAAGAACCAGCCTTCTCACCTCAGCGCGTCAAATCTGATTTGAGGCACTGAGCGTCCGTGCTGCGGACGTGGGTTGGATCATTCCGGTTACCTTCGTTGCAGCTCGGTCGAGACTGCGCTTCAAACATAGGAAGATCCACCCTGCGAAAACCCATTATGCGGCGACCTTGTGTCGACCGCGCAGACAACGCTGCTCCCGGCACCGGATAGCTCTGAAGAAAACAAAGTCGCTGAGGCCCGATCGAATTGAATAACGTACGCCGCCCAGCGTGTTCCGCTGCACGGCGACGTTGACGAGTGCCCACCGCTCCTTGACTCTTGGAACGCTATTAGACAACGAAGGTGGACGGCTCGCCGCCGCTGCACCTCGGCCTGCGCGCCTTTGACGGACAGTCGCATTTCCGTGCGGGCTCGACGGATGTCGGCGATGTCAGCTGGGTCACTCCAACGGCGCAGTGCTGGACGCCGGCCTGGGCAATCGGCACCAATCCACATACCTGGCAGGTTGTGGCGCAGGGCAAGAGCCCGGCGGCCCACAAGGCGATGGCACATGCCGCAAAGGCCCTTGCCACGACCGGATTGTCATTGATGACCTCGCCGGAACTGCTGGTCGCGGCCAAGATGGAATGGCTAGAAAAGACCGATGGAAAGGCTTACATTTGCCCGATTCCGCCGGACGTACATCCCGGACACAGCCACTGATACGCGACGAGAGCTGGCGGATATTTCATCAGGGTGACCGGACTTCGCTTGTCCTGTCGATAAACTATTCCGACTGGTGGCCTGCGCGCACGCGCAGGCCACCAGTCGCTGTCGAATATTTCGATGAAGCAGCCGTTCCAGCTGCCGCCAACCGGATAACCCCATGAATTCATTGGCTTGTTGCACTTTAAGAGGTTCTTCCTCACTTTGTGTGGTTAATAGATCCTTAACGTCGCAGTTGCTATCCACGGTGATGCGCACGAAATCAAAATGGTCACCCGGCCCAAGCGTCAACGTTCTGGGCATCTCTCTCGAAAGCGAAGCAAGTTGGATTGTTTCCGCGGTTGCGAAACCAATCGGAATTTGCCCAGATTGCAGAACGCGAAGCCGTTATCGGCACGGTTGGCGCAAGCGCACTCTTCAAGACTTGCCGGTTCAGGGCCAAGTTGTGAAAGTTCAGCTCGCACTGAATCGGTGGCAATGTAGAGACTTGGGATGTCAGCGTCGAACGTTCACCGATCGGCTTCCCGAGATTGCTTCACCCCATTCGCGGCGAACCGCACGGATGGCGGCGGTTGTAGACATGATCGGCCACAGCATGGGCGGCCGCCCCGCTGAATATCTGATGGGCCGGCTTGGAATGCCCATTAGCGATGACACGATCCTTCGCCAGATTAAACGAAGGGCTTCCACCTCAAACCAGGATGCCAACATAAGGGTCGTTGGCATCGATGATTGGAGCTGGCGGCGCTCCACACGATACGGCACAATCATGGTCGATCGTTGAGAGTGCGAAAGCGTGGTTACAAGAACGCCCTTCTATTGAGGTCGTCAGCCGAGATCGCTGTGGTCTCTACGCACAGGCTGCCAGAGAGGGTGCGCCGCAGGCCAGACAGGTGGCTGATCGCTTTCATCTGGTTCAAAATCTCAGGACGGCGATCAAGGAGCAGATGAGCCTTTGCGGTCATGCCAACGTCAGACCAATATTGTCGGAAGACGCCATTGCCAGCACCACTGCTCAACACCGCCGTGCCCGCCTGGCCCACAGACAGTCGCGCCAGGAGATATTCGAAATGCTCCACGCTTTACGCCAGCAGGGCCTCACCTACAGCGAGATCGCGAGGCGCACTGGCTATGAGCGCCGGAGCGTCACAAATTGGCTGACTTCAAACGCACCCAAGGACAGGAACCGGGCCGCATTGAACCCGACATCGCCATTGTATTTTGAAGTATTCCTAGCTGAATGCTGGAAAGATGGAAACCGCATTGGACGCCATCTGTTCCACGACGTCAAGAACCATGGCTACACTGGCAGCCGGTCCAATCTGGAGCGACTTTTGAAGGTATGGCGCAAGGCAGAAAACTTCCGATCCAATGAGGTGCCGCCCGAGGTGAATGTTTCAGAAGCCATCCGTGATCCTGACACTGGACATGTCATTTCTTCAGATGTCGTCGTTGCGCTGTGCATCAAGCCGCGCGGCCTTCTGACCAACCGCCAGGCGAGAAAGGTCGATGCCTTGAAGAAGGGTTCCGAGGCATTCTGCAAGATGCGAGGCTTGGCCATGCGCTTCAGTGGAATCCTGCGCAATAGGCATCCAGAGGCGCTCGATGAATGGATCGATGACGCCATCGACACCGAACTTACGGCAATCATGCGTTTCGCCAGCGTTCTACGACGGGATATCAATGCCGTCAAAAACGCAATCGAACTCCACCTGGAGCAACGGCCAAGCCGAAGGGCAGATCAACTGCCTCAAGACATTGAAGCGAGCAATGTATGGCAGAGCCGGGCCAGAACTGATGAGAGCGAGAATGTTGCCGCTGAATCACACAAATTGAGGAAGAACCGAATTAAAGGCAAAGCGACAGCTGCAACCGCAGCGTAGCTGGCCTTCACTCTGAAACGGCCGCACCGCACCGACAATTGCACGCGATTTGGAAACCCGGCGATGCGGGCGCCGCTCAATAAGTGGTGAGGATTTCGATGGTTCGGTCGAAGTGACCATCTTCTCTTTCCTGCTTGCGACGGTGGCGATCAGCCTGCTGCCGGTCTTGTCCTCGCTCTACGACATGCTTCCGTCGCGCGGAGAAGTAAAAAAATGACATAAAAGGCCGCTAACCTGACTGTGACGATGGTCGGTCGGGTTGGGTAAGAGGACAGGGGCGCCCCAGCCTGCAATGTTACGGGTATCGCGCGAGTACAAACCCGACACTCACGAACATTTTTTCTACACGGTGCAGAAGCATCTTGACGGCACGGAATGTGTTTTCATCGAGTACAAAACTGACGAGGATGACGACGAACGGATTGCTTTGAGTTATCTGGGCGGCGAACTGCTAACCAAAGCGGCGAAATACTTCAAGCTCGCGCTCAGGAATATGACGAATGCCAATGAACACCTGCTCGACGGTGAAGCACCTAACGAGGACGATGAATTCGCTTTGAAATACTGGCGTAAGGAAGGTTATCTCCAGTCGAAATAGCTGCCTGGCTGTGAGCTTTCAAGGGGTTGTCCATCCGGTTCAAACTGGGAGACTGAGGTTGTCTAAGCTTCAGTGGTTCTTGGAGGCAGGATGAGGATACGGGTAAAATGTTCCCACAAGACACTGTCGGGAAATGGTGCAGACCAAAGCATAAAAATACCCGATGATTTCAAAGACCTGAAATCCTGGGACTCACGTCCTACAACGTAAACATTTCTGGACACATCAATTTCTGACACACGGAAGCTGTTGAAATTTGAGACGCAGGGTAACCGTGGAGTTTAGTCCCCTGGTCGGTGAAGCGCCAGCCTTTGACGCATCCGTTGCCCCGTATAAGCGGCACGTCCGGGAGGATTTGTGAGCAGCGGAAATGTGCTCGCGATCGCGAGAATACTCGCACCGCTTCCTCGGATGGTCAGCTTACGCACGTCTGAGTTTTTTTGGCGGAGAGGAAGTAGCGTCTGGAATATTATTTTTTCGATTTGCCAGCTTGAATGAGCATGCAGACAAATTACAGTCGAGCGGTTTCCCGTAGACTGTAATTCAGAGAGGCGTCATTGTTTACCCTTGAACACATCATTCTGGCCTTTGTTACCTTGGTGGCAGCGTTCGTCCTTGGCACATTCGTGTACGTGAGTAGGGACAAGAAAGGCCGACTTTCCATTGATCGCACTATGTTGGTGATGTTCCTTTCCCCCATTCTTTCATCTATGGCAATTTTCGCTATGGTATTTTTTATACTGCGGTAAAAATTACGCCGAAAGAGATGAATGAGGAGCTGCAGGCGATCTGGTCCTTCTGTCAAACCTGGGCCGTATTACAGGATGGAAAACAGCAAGCCGGGCCGCAGCCTGTTGAGGGCTCTGAATGACTGTGGAATAAAGCTACCGAACGAAGATGCCTGATCCTTTGAATTCCCCGGCAGCGGGCATGTAAAAACCAGTCGGAAGGATAATCAGTGAAAATCTCGGCTCGGAAGGCCAAGCTTGCCAAGGAGAGCTATTTAGATGAAGCAAACGGTACACTTCTCCGGCCGTTCATTGGATTTGTCTCCCATGATACGATGGGCTTGGCCCTTAAGTCCAACGAAGGCAGGAGGATTCAACATGAATGAGAAAGACATCCAGCGAGACCGCCCACAAGATCCGCACGGTGACGGCCGAGACCTCATCTTCGAAACAATGGAGCATGGAGGCGAGGTGCCGGACAACTTTCCCAACGCAATTCGAGTAAAGGACAAAGAGGGGCGATGCTGCATCTATGTTCCGATACGAACGAAGAAGGGGACATTCGCAAAAATCAGGGACGAACTGAACGAACTTTTTGCCAACGGCTCCACTCGCCCTGTCCAATAACCGTATGAGAACTTTGCGGCAGACAAAGCAGGTTTGAACCATAGGCGACGTAGCTGGCTTGCGGCCAGGCAATCGACATGCGCGATCTCAGCGCCATGTTCCACCATTGACCATCCTGATCATAAGCTACCAGATTCCCACGGTGAATTCCGGCTGCTATAAAAAACAGCATGAAATGGTTCTGCAGATAGAGGACTTGCCGTCGGGCAGGGATTGAAAAACTCGGCCGCATCCTGCGAGGAGTTGGAAAGAAGGCCGCCCAGTGGTGGTGCTCATCTCACCTTCTAAGCGGGAATACCCAAATTAAATCTTGCATCTTCGTCTGGTGATTCCAGGCGGAAGCATCGTTATGCAATACTCGCCAACGGTGCGTCATGTTGTGACCTGGCAAAACCCCGATGTTGTGCAGAAGACACCGTCTTAACGCTCCTTGTTACGGATCACGCAACGGTTCGGGTTCTCCGCCGCGTCTAAAAATGCGGCATCCTGCACCGACTGCAGTTTTATAAAGAGGATCACCCTTTTTGATGCCCGCCCATTTGGAATGGACGCTGCCGATAGTCAGGCAGGTTTCGCGCCGGGCGTTTGCGTGAGCCAGATTGTCTACGTAACGGTCGGCCAGTGCCATACAGTTCCGGAAGTACAACCGAATTATGGTTGATGTTCTGTTGGACCGGGGTGCTATCGCCCAGGCCGAGCAGGAGTTGTGCACAGGCCTCGATCACTGTCGCGTTGCGGGGCAGCTCCGATATGAAGATCTCGTGTTCTGCCGTGACAAAACCCTGCATGTGGTTGTTTGCAGGAGTGCACTTCACAAAAGGTCTGGGAACGCCGACATCGTCGAAAATGGGATAAATGAGTTCCTTCGCCCGTACGAATGAAATCTGCCTGCGCACTGGCCCCGTGCGGTCCTGCCAAGTGGACACCAGTTCCACAACCAGATCAGTTTCCTCCAATTGCTCGTCCATGCTTCCTTGGTTAGTTCAATCCATGGCCTGCCCGGACTAACGTTAAAATCGCCTTCAAGACGCACATATAACCATTGTGTAAAACTCTGATAACGGTTCTTGTTCCAGCTCAACCATCGCTGCGCGATTTGCCGGTGATCACGTAGAGTCTGCGGGTTGATAGCATCCTCAGCGAGAATCCAAACTTCGTCTTGGCCATTACCGGGGGTGACCAGCACGCGCTTACCAGTGAAATTAAAGATATCATTCTTCATCGGTTCCTGGATGCTTGTGGTTAACAGGCTGGCCTCTTCAACGTGTGTGTCAGTGTCTCCGCCCGTTCATATCTACGATCCCGGAGGAAACGGATGAGATTGCCTAAAGCTGGCGACTGCAGCCGCTCTTTCCGCACCACGAAACCGATCCGCCGAACGATTACAGGCTCAACGAGCGGAATCATGCACAGGTTGTCATTATTGATCATCGACAGCGTAAGTGAAGGAAGGGCGGTTATCCCTAACCCTGATGAGGCCAGAGCACTCGCTGATGGAATCTGGTTGATCTCAAATGCGGCCTCGATTGTGATCGCAGCCTGTAAGAAACCGGCGTCGGTCAACTGGCGCACAGATGAATTGGGGGATACCGCGATAAAGGGCCACTGTCCTAATTCACTCCACGTGACCTGCGACATGCGGGCCATAGGGTGATCCCGATGACACACTGCATGTACAGCATCTTCAATGATATGGTGGAACTCTAGCCCGGTCATGCGCTCGGGCCGACTAACCAACGCTGCATCAACGGTTCCATCATTGAGCATTGCCATTGCTTGACTCTGCGGTACATCATGGATTTCGATGTCCATGCCCGGATGCGCGGCTAAAAAAGCATGGAGATGATGCGACAAGAGTGAACAAATAAGCGAGGGCAACGTCGATATTGCGATACGGCCACGCTGGCCGTTCATATGGTTGCTGATCGTGTCGAGTGAGTGACGCAGCATACGTACGGCCTCTCGCGCGGTGACAACGATGTGATGTCCTTCGCGTGTAAGCTTCATCTTGCGCGTGGTGCGATCAATGACGGTTAAACCAAGCTCGAATTCGATCCGTCGGATGATTTCGCTGACCGCTGGTTGCGAGATTCCCATCGCTTCCGCCGCGACAGTGAAATTCATTGTGTCGGCGACTGCCACAAGGATCTCTAGTTGGCGAATCGTCAAATTCATGGTCGGTCCCTCCTCAATCGCTCACCAGTTCAATTATAACAATAACCGATGAATGAACGCAGTATCATAGACTCACGTTTTGAAGAATTCCAAGAGGCTCTTGCCCTCGCGGGTCCATTGGTCGGTCCGGGGCATGCCGCAGTCAAACTCCCTCACTACCATTACGGTGTGCGAATTACTGTCGACGCTATGATTGGTAAAACGATCTTTAGACTGTATCGGGATCGCATCTTCGAAGTGTTGGAACAGGAAGTTTTGACGCTGGCAATGCTCTTGCCGCGATTTCATGCCAAGCGAGCTCGGCGGACTGCAACAGAGTCGTCGCCTTTCGGCCGAGCAGCTAGGAATCCCACCAACTAAGTTCATTGCTTTCGCGTTTACAGATTAGCAGAAAGGCCAGTATTTTCCGGCGACCCGGTGGCTTCACCTTCGCTCGATGTGGATCAATGGTGGTCGCCCGCACACAACAAAACGGCTGGCTAACCGAAGAAAAGCGCTTCGTCCAGCGATTTTTAATAAACCGCGATTGTTTGTGCTTTGCCACTCTGAAGACCGACAACTATTGCCATGGACATCTACACATGTCGATGTTCCATAAGGTAACGCTATATAAAAATCCCACAGCATTATTTGACTATATATATTCCTCTCAGCAATAAATGGGGAAACCAGCAACTGGGGAAGACGAATGCATAAGGCCGTAGAGGTGATGATCGGAGGTGGTGCTGGATTTGCGAATGATCGAAAAGATTCGACCGGTCCGTTGATCGACGCCCTGTCTCGCCACGAAGGTCCACGTTTCATGATTTTCGAGATGCTGGCTGAACGCACACTGGCCCTTGCGCAAAATGAGAAAAGGCGGTCACCCGATCGCGGCTTTATTGCTGCGATCGAGCCAATGCTTCGTTCAAATCTCGCTGCCTGCGTTAAAGCCGGTATCAAGATTATAGGTAATTTCGGAGCGGCAAACCCGCACGCTGCGGCAATACACGTTGCCACCTGGGCTAAGGAAGCGGGTTTTCCGGATATTCGTATCGCTTGCGTGGAAGGCGACGATCTTATTGGCAAACTCAGTACCAATTTCCTTGCGGACGCCGAGGTCGACGGTCAGGTTTTAAGGTCGAACCCCCAAATTTTAGCAATCAACGCCTATCTCGGCGCAGCTTCTATAGCACGCGCCCTCGATATCGGGGCTGACGTGGTCATTACAGGACGTGTGGCCGACCCGGCGCTGGCGCTTGGACCGCTCTGGCATGTTTTTCAATGGGCAGAAGATGATTGGGACAGCCTTGCCGCTGGCGTTCTTGCAGGACACCTTTTGGAGTGCGGCCCTCAGGTAACTGGAGGTTATTTCGCCGATCCGGGCTTCAACGACGTGTCTAACATGGACATGATCGGCTATCCGCTGGCTAGCATAAGCCGGGATGGGACTATCGTGCTGACGAAGCCAGAAGGCACTGGCGGGCTCATAGATCTCCGCACGGTAAAAGAACAGATTCTGTATGAAATTCACGATCCAGCGGCTTATCTGACGCCCGACGTGGTTCTCGATCTCTCGCAGGTCGAACTTACCCAGATGGGCCCGGACCGGGTCCGTGTCACCGGCGCGCGGGGCAAGATGCGGCCGGACAGGCTGAAAGCGACCGTCTGTATCGACGGCGGCTATCTGACAGAGGCCGAAATATCCTATGCGGGGGTGAATGCCGAAGCCCGTGCGAGACTCGCAATCGATATTATCCGTGCCCGCATGGCGCGGGTGTCAGCCAACCTGCTCATCAGGGCCGACATCATCGGACTTGTATCGGTCTTCGGCGATACTGGAGGTCAGGCATTGGCGGCGCGCAAGACAACGGACCTTAGTCCAGATTTGCGTGTCATGTTTGCTACTGAGGTGGGGTCGCCCGAAGAGGGGCGAATTCTGATCGACGAAGTCGAGGCACTTTACGTTTCCGGCCCTGCTGGCGGCGGCGGCGTGCGCAGTCGGTTACTTCCGCGGCTTAAAAGCACGTCCTGCCTGCTTCCGCGTGAACTGGTGGAGCCGAAGGTAAGCTTGATCGGAGCGCAATAATGACCCATCCTTCCACCATTATTCTGCATGAGCTAGCGCATTCGCGCTCGGGCGACAAGGGGGACCGTTCGAACCTGTCCGTCATTGCGCGCGAGCCCGAATTTTATCCGATATTGGAGCGGTTGCTGACGGCTGACCTAGTTGCCCGCCGTTTCGGGCACCGCAAGCCGGAGAAAGTGGTTCGTTACGATCTGCCGCGCCTTGAAGCGTTTAACTTCGTGCTGGATGCGGTTCTTGACGGAGGGGTCAATTCTTCCCTCGGTCTCGACGGGCACGGCAAGACGCTGTCTTTCTATTTGCTGGGACTGGAACTCGAACTCGACGACGAGACGGCGCGCATCGTTGCACAGGTGAGGGCTTCCAGACACGAAAAAACATCCATCTCTTCGAAGGTCAAGGAGGAAGCGCGCGCATGATCCGTAATGATACGACGGCACAAACTGTCATCGATTCGCTGCTGGCGCGGCAGGACAGCGTGATGGAGCGTCTCAAGGCTCTTCTGCGCTTTAAGAGCGTGAGCACCGATAACGCTTTCAAGCCGGAGATGAAGCGCACGCGGGACTATCTGTGCGCATGGCTGCGTGAAATCGGTATGAACGATGTCCGCTTGCTGGATGGTGGCGGACATCCCGCGATATATGCGGCGTGGCAGGAAGCTGACGCTGAAGCGCCCACCCTAATCATCTACGGCCATTACGACGTCCAGCCTGCCGATCCCGTCGAACTGTGGCGGACGCCGCCGTTTGAGCCGACGGTCATCGGCGACCGGCTTTACGCCAGAGGGGCTTCCGATGTGAAGGGATCGACCGTGATCGCGATTGAGACGGTTGCGGAATATCTGGCCATTCATGGCCGCTTGCCAGTCAATATCAAATTCTTCATCGAAGGCGAGGAGGAAAGTGGTAGCCCAAGCCTTGTCGAGATCATCCGCAGATATCGCGGCCTGCTAGAGGCTGACGCGATGATTTCGGCGGATGGCGGACGGGCAAGCCCGACCACGCCAACCATTAATGTCGGCGCGCGCGGCCTGACCGGCTTCGAGATCGAGCTGAGTACGGCTGACAAGGAAGTGCATTCCGGTCGTTACGGTGGTGCAATCCGCAATGCCTTGCACGAAATGGCTCGTCTGGTGGCCAGCCTGCACAATCCCGATGGATCGATCGCGGTCAAAGCCCTGTGCGAAATGGCCCGCCCCGTCAGCGACGATGAACGGGACAATGCGGCTGCCCTTCCTTTCGACGAGCGGGCCTTTGTCGACGAGGTGGGCGGTATAAACGCAGGCGAACCGGATCTGTCCATTCGTGAACGGCTGACGTTATTTCCGTCAATCGATGTGAACGGCATGTGGGGCGGTTACATCGGTGAGGGAAGCAAGACTGTCATTCCGCAAGTGGCTCATGCCAAGATAACGGTCCGCCTGTCTCCCGGTGTCAATCCGGCTGCAGCGCAGGCGGCCGTCAAGGGACATCTTGAATCAGCATGCCCCGAGGGTGCCAAGCTACGGTTCATCCTCAAGCACGGCTACGGCTCGCCTGCCTCGGATATCTCGTCCGAGCATCCGCTGATCAAGGCGGCACGCACGGTCCTCAAGGCTGAAACAGGACAGGAGCCTGTGCTGGTCCGGCTTGGCGCCACGGTGCCGATCACTGCGATCTTTTCGCGCGAGCTTGGTCTCGATACAATGATGTTCGGCATGAACCTTCCTGATGAAGACGTGCATGCCCCGAACGAATTTTTCCATATCGAGTCAATTCCCTTGGGGCTAAAGCTGTGGCCGGCCCTGCTTGAGCAACTGGCCGAATTCACGCCTGAGGATTTCCGCGCCGCAACCGCAGATGCACGGCGAGGTTAGAGATGAACGGAATCATCGTCGCCGCCCAACCGGAAGCCGCTGAAGCCGGGGCCATTGTACTGCGGCGCGGGGGTAATGCTGTCGATGCCGCGATCACGGCGGCGTTGGTTCAATGTGTGGTCGATCCGCAGATGGCAGGTATCGCCGGTTACGGTTCCATGCAGACCTTCATGCCCGGCAAGGGAGTGCATGAAGTCTGGGAGTTCTTCGCGCGCTCTCCTCTAGCAGTCACGCCGGACATGTGGGTGGACAAACTGCGAGGCGAGGCTCGCGACGGCTTCTCGTTCACGATCGACGGCCATGTGAACGAAATCGGCTATCAGGCGGCAGGCACGCCCACCAGTCTGAAGGGGTTTGCCACGGTGTTGGGGCGGCATGGCACGATGGACCTGGCGCAGGCGCTGAAGCCGGCAATCGAATATGCCCGCGGTGGTTTCATGATCCGTCCTTATATGAGTTATTTCTGGAATCTGGATGACGCCGCGCAGGGACGTGTATCCGTCCGTGATCAGTTGGCATTCAGCGAGGCGGGTCGCCGCCTTTATTTCCACGCCGACGGACAGCTCAAGCGCGCGGGCGAGCGGATCGTCAATCCTGAACTCGCAACCACACTCGAACGCATTGCAAAGGCCGGACCGGAGATCTTCTATTCCGGTGAAATCGCCGAGGAAATCATCGCCGACTTCCAGGCGAACGGCGGTCTCCTTTCCCGTGAAGATCTGGCGTCCGTGGCAGTTGGGCATTCTGATCCCGTATGGGGAGATTATCGCGGGCTTCGCGTGGCTTCCATTCCGCCTGCCGGCGGTGGGATCAGCCTCATACAAGCGTTGCAAATACTCGATAATTTCGATCTTCCGGCAATGGAGCACGGCTCGGCACAGCATTTGCGGCTGCTTGCCGAGGTGCTTAAGCGCGTGACGACCGACAAGGACGCTCATATAGGCGATCCCCGCTTTACTGACGTGCCCGCCGGATGGCTCTTGTCCGGGGAACGGGCCACCGAACATGCAGATGACATTCGCAGCGGCCGGGTGGCACATGTCGAACGTCTGGACATGGGACATGAGTCAAAAAATACCACCCAGGTTTGCGTCGTGGACGGTAGCGGGAATGCCGTCAGCCTCACACATACGCTTGGTGTCCCGAGCGGTGCAATGACCGCTAGTCTCGGCATCATGTATAATTGCATCATGAGCGCATTTGACCCGCGGCGGGGCCGACCGGGATCACTCGGTCCCGCGAAATGCCGGACCAGCTCGCAAACTCCGACCATCGTTTTCGATGGTGAGGCGCCTAAGATTGTGATCGGCGCTCCGGGCGGAACCGCAATCCTGCCCGCCTTGGTGCAGGGCATCAGCAACGTCGTCGATTTCGGCATGACCGTTCTGGAAGCGGTGGCCGCTCCCCGAGTATCCGTTACCAGCGATATCATCGACATTTCAAATCGCATTCCACGATATGTCCAGACCGAACTTGAAGGTATGGGTTATACGATCACTCGCTCAAGCATTGGCTACGCTTTTGCAGCGCTTCACGCTCTGCATCGCGATGGTATGGGGACGCTCTCGGGAGCGGCGGACCCACAACGCGACGGCATGTGGCTGCGCGGATAACAAAAAGACCGAGGAACCGATCAGGAGGGAAAAGACCATGATAAAATTCACCGGAAAACTTGCGAAGCTCATCGCCGTCACCACGACGAGCATTCTCATGCTCGGCTCGCCCCTTAATGCTAAGCCCTTGCGTATCGCCATTGGCGGGGCATTCACCTCGATGGACCCGCATTTTCACAATGCAACGCCTAATCACACCATCGCCATGCATGTCTTCGACCGCCTCATTGATCGTCTTCCTGACACTTCGCTGACGCCGGGTCTTGCCGAAAGCTGGGAGGCCGTTTCCGATACTGAATGGCTCTTCAAACTGCGTCCAGGTGTAAAATGGCACGATGGCAAGCCTTTCACTGCGCAGGATGTCGCCTTCACATACACTCGCGCCAAAGATGTGCCGAATAGCCCCGGTGGCTTTGGGGGCTTCCTGCGTGAAGTAGCTTCAGTCGAAGTCGTCGATGATCTGACGCTGAAAATCCATACACCAACGCCTGCACCGAACCTGCCGCGCAATATTGCTTTCGTTCCGATTATTTCAAAACACGTTGGTGAAACGGCTACGACGGCGGATTATAATTCCGGCAAGGCAATGATCGGTACAGGTCCCTATAGCTTTGTCAGCTATGCGCCCGGTGATCGCGTGGAATATGCGCGGAATGACGATTGGTGGGGACCCAAACAACCTTGGGAGAAGCTCACGATCCGCATGATCTCGAACGCCGGAGCGCGCGTTGCTGCTCTAATGTCGGGCGATGTGGACGTTATCGATACACCACCTTCGGGTGATCTGGAACGTCTTCGCAACGAGCCTAACCTGTCTGTGTTCAGCATAGAGGGAATGCGAGTCATATATGTCGCGCTGAATGTGGGGGAGAAGATGCCGCCCGCACTCACTGGCAGCGGTTCAAAACCTGTTGAGAAAAATCCGCTGCGGGACGTGCGTGTTCGAAAGGCACTATCCTACGCCATCAACCGCGAAGGCCTTGCAATGCGTATTATGAAGGGCGCTGCCATTCCAACTGGACAGTGGTTGGCCGAGGGCCAGTTCGGTTATGCCGCCAATGTGGCTGTCCCGACATATGATCCGGAACGCGCCAAGACAATGTTAACCGAAGCTGGTTTTCCGAAGGGGTTCTCAATGACTCTTTTCGGGCCGAATGACCGCTATCCAAACGACGCGGCGACGGTCCAGGCTATCGCTCAGATGTGGACCAAGATTGGCGTGAAGACAGCGGTTGATACCCAGCCATGGCCAACCTTTGCGGGCCTGGCTGATCGCGGAGACTTCCCCGCAGCCCTTCAGGGTTGGGGAAGCCCGACCGGGGAGGCTGGATATTTGCTGACGAACGTACTGCACACGAATTCTACCGATTCCGGCCTCGGGATATTCAACAAGGGTTCCTATTCCAATCCCGAACTGGACACGGCCATTGTTACTGCCATGAGCACATTGGGCGACGCGAAGCGCGAACAGCTGCTGGTCAAGGCGGTCGAGATGACCGATGCAGATCAGCCGATCATTCCCCTGTTCATGCTCCGTAACAATTGGGCAACGCGAGACACCGTCAAAATTGACGCGCGCCGCGATGAGCGCACGCTTGCGATGGATGTGCACCCCGCACAATAAGCAGTGTAACGCCGGGGCGTATTGTTTCGATACCGCTCCCATCTTGTTTCGAGCCAACACAGAAAAGGGAAACCGCGATGTTCATGTGGCTTTCCAGCCGACTTTCTCAGGCATTACTTGTCATGTTCGCCATGACACTGATCGTATTCATCGGCGTCAACGTGATCGGCGATCCTGTCACTATTCTCGTGCCGCCGGACGCCAGCGCCGAGGAGCGGCTAAGAGTGATCAATTCCTTTGGGCTGGATCGCCCGCTGTGGGAACAGTATCTGAATTTTCTGCGCGGTGTTCTCAGTGGCGATTTCGGTCGCAGCTATGTCTATAATCAGCCTGCCCTGGAGGTGATCTTACAGCGTATGCCTGCGACGCTGGAGCTGGCCATCTGCGCCTTGCTTATGGCCGTGCTGATCGGAATTCCGCTCGGCCTCTATGCCGGTTTGCGGCCAGGCACCTTTTTGTCAAAGATCTTGATGGCAGGATCCGTTCTTGGATTTTCGCTGCCGACCTTCTGGATAGGCATGATGCTGATCATGCTCTTCTCGGTGAAACTGGGTTGGCTCCCAGCCTCTGGACGCGGCGAAACCGTCAGACTCCTCGGTATGCAATGGTCGTTCCTGAGTGCTGACGGGCTAAAGCACCTGGTACTGCCTGCCCTCAATCTGTCGCTTTTCAAGATCGCTCTCGTGATGCGCCTTGTCCGCGCCGGAGTGCAGGACGTACTGCCTCAGGACTATGTCCGCTATGCGCGCGCCCGCGGGCTCACCGAACGTCGGGTGATCTATGTGCACGTCCTTAAAAATATCCTGATCCCTGTGGTGACCGTTATCGGTCTTGAGTTCGGATCGGTCATCGCTTTTTCGGTCGTCACGGAATCCATCTTTGCCTGGCCTGGGATGGGTAAGCTCATCATAGACAGTATCAACGTGCTCGATCGACCAGTGATGGTCGCCTACCTAATGATGATCGTCGTGATCTTCGTCACCATCAATCTGCTCGTCGACCTGATCTACACGCTACTCGACCCGCGGGTCCGCCTGACGTCGAAGGGAAAAGGATGATGAGCGAGTCCATCCACACCGAAAGCGTACATGCGGCTGACAATGCGCCGCGCGAAACACCATTGCGGCGGATGTGGCGCGAATATTGTGCCTCTCGCCTGGCGGTTTTCATGCTGATCTTTCTGCTTGTGATCGTGGCCTTGGCCATAGTTGCGCCCTGGATTTCACCCCAAAACCCTTATGACCTGATGCAACTCGACATCATGGATGGACTGTCGCCGCCGGGATCAATATCAGGGTCCGGAGGAAATATCTTCTGGCTGGGAACTGACGATCAGGGCCGCGACATGCTGTCCGCCATTCTGCATGGCTTGCGCATTTCCCTCTGGGTTGGCGTGGTATCGGCTGTATGCGCCGCGCTTTTTGGGGCAACGCTGGGGCTTCTGGCAGCTTTTCTAGGTGGACGCGCCGAGAATCTGATTATGCGTCTTGTCGATTTGCAGCTTTCATTCCCGGCGATACTGGTCGCATTGATGATCCTAGCTTTTCTCGGCAAGGGCGTCGGCAACGTAGTCCTTGCACTGATTATTGTGGAATGGGCAACTTATGCCCGTACAGCGCGCGGCACAGCCTTGATCGAGACCCGCCGTGAATATATCGAGGCTGCAAGTTGCCTTGGCGTACCGTTGCGCAGGATCATCTTCCGTCACCTGCTCCCCAACTGTATGACGCCGCTGATCGTGATCGGCACCGTTCAGGTCGCTCGGGCTATAACACTGGAAGCGACCCTCTCTTTCCTGGGAATCGGCGTGCCGATCACCGAGCCAAGTCTCGGCCTGCTCATCGCGAACGGTTATCAATACATGTTTTCGGGTGAATACTGGTTGAGTTTCTATCCCGGTATTGCACTTCTTGCGACCATCGTCGCGATCAATCTTGTGGGCGACCGCCTGCGCGACGTGTTCAATCCGAAAGGACAAGCTTGATGGGGATTGATTTGCTGCAACGCCGCCTGGAAACTGGTGGCCCGGCCGATGAGGCTCTCCTTTCCGTGCGCGACCTGCGGACGTCATTTTTTCAGCGGGGGCGCTGGAGCCCGGTATTGGAGAATGTCTCCTTCGGCATAGGCCCCGGTGAAACTGTGGCTCTTGTTGGCGAGTCCGGTTCGGGAAAAAGTGTAACCGCGATGTCTATCATGCGTCTGCTGCCACCGACGACCAGCCGGATCAAGGGTCGCATACTCTTTGAAGGACAGGATTTGTTGTCCTTGCCAGAAGAAGGCATACGGCGCATTCGCGGGAACCGGATCGCCATGATCTTTCAGGAGACCAGCCTCAATCCGGTCTTGACCATTGGCTTCCACATGGTCGAGACGCTGCGCCAGCACAGGAATCTTTCCGAAGCTGAAGCCCGCAAGGAGGCGTTGCGGTTGCTTGAGCGCGTGCGTATCCCAGCCGCAGCCCGGCGGATGGACGAATATGCGCATCAGTTCTCGGGCGGGATGCGCCAGCGCGCGATGATTGCCATTGCGCTCGCGTGTCGCCCAAGGCTGCTCATCGCCGACGAACCGACGACGGCGCTCGACGTGACCATCCAAGCTCAGATTCTTGAGCTTATCAAGGAGATACAGGCGGAAGAGGACATGTCGGTCATGTTCATCACGCATGACATGGGTGTGGTAGCCGAAATATCGGACCGGACCGTGGTGATGTATCAGGGTCGCAAGATCGAAGAAGGTCCGACCGAGCAGGTCATCCTAGCGCCACATGCGGCTTATACATGCAAGCTGCTTGCCGCTGTACCGCAACTTGGTGCAATGGGCGAAACGCAGTTGCCTGCCCGCTTCCCGGAGATTGATCTTGCGACAGGGGCGGCTGCTTCTGCCCGACCTGTTACAGAAACCGTCGAGCCGGCTTCGGAGCCTGTGCTGAGAGTCACCAATCTGGTGACGCGGTTCGATATTCATGGCGGAACTTTCGGAGGTATTTCCGCCCGCGTGCATGCGGTGGAAAATGTCAGTTTCGACATTCGCGCTGGCGAAACCCTCTCGCTCGTAGGGGAATCCGGTTGCGGTAAATCGACCACCGGACGCTCGATCATGCGGCTTGTCCAGCCGTTATCCGGGCAGGTCGTCGTGCGGGGAACAGATATGTCAACCCTGAACCGGAGTGAATTGCGCAATATGCGTCGCAAGATGCAAATGATTTTTCAGGATCCGGTTTCCAGCCTGAACGCGCGAATGACCGTCGGAGAAGCGCTAATGGAGCCGTTCCTCGTTCATCGCCTGGGCGACCGCCGGGCGGCTCAGGTAAAGGCCGAGGAACTTTTGAGGCGTGTAGACTTGCGTCCGGACATGATGAATCGTTTTCCGCATGAGTTTTCTGGCGGGCAACGGCAGCGAATTTCCATCGCGCGGGCACTGATGCTGGATCCTGAACTGATTGTGGCAGATGAATCCGTTTCAGCTCTGGATGTTTCGGTAAAGGCGCAGGTCGTCAACCTACTGCTCGATCTTCAGGAAAGCCTAAAGGTGTCTTATCTGTTCATCAGCCATGACATGGCTGTAGTCGAAAGGATCAGTCATAGGGTCGCTGTGATGTATCTGGGCGAGATTGTAGAGATTGGTCCTCGCGCTTCTATTTTCACCAATCCAAGGCATCCATATACAAAGAAGCTGATCGCAGCAGTACCGATTCCGGACCCGTCGCGCAGGCATCTGCAACGGAAATTATCGGCCAACGAAGTGCATAGCCCCATACATCCACCTGATTTTTTACCACCGATGCGGCGCTACGTTGAAGTAGGGTCGGACCATCTTGTTATGCTGGATGATGAAGGTGGACGGTTTTGAGAAAACCCTAATGATCCAGCAGAACCCGCTCCATTTGAGTTTGCCGACACTGTTTTCTAGCAATTTTGGAGAACCTAATCCAAGTGCATCATGTGACCCTCATGGTGGGTAAGGCCGCATAGATTTGCAGCACCGACTTTACGCCGGCGTTATTAAACTTCAGCCTGACAGGTGTGCCGCGATCCGATTGACCACGCTTCTCTATTCGGCCGGTAAAAGTCAAGCGCCTCTGGTGAATTCGGCAGCGAATACCTTCATCAATAGCACGGTACAGGTACATCCATTTGCCCTTTACCCGGACCTAGGTCTCATCCAAATTCCAGTTGCGTGCGACGCTTCTTTCTATTGAAGCGCTCGAGCAATCTGGGACTAAAATATATGATCCAGCGATGCACCGTCGAATGCTCCACATCAATGCCGCGCTCTGCCATCATTTCCTTCAGAGTGCGAAGGCTGAGATTGTAAGCCAACTACCATCGTACGCACAAAAGATGGAGTGGTTGCCGCCCTCCCCAGACGGCATCGCAATGTGCCAAGATGGGTTGAACAGGCTACAACGCGGAGAGGACGGATATGAAGGATACAGTAATTGGAATTGATCTGGCAAAGAACGTTTTCCAGCTTCACGGCGCAGCGATGACGGGTGAGGTAAAATTCCGCAAGAAGCTGGTTCGTGGTCAGTTTCTTCGCTTCATGGCCGCTCAAGCTCCTGCGCTCGTGACGATGGAAGCTTGTGGCAGCGCCCATCATTGGGCACGTGAACTGGCTGCGCTCGGCCATGAAGTCAAACTGATCGCTCCGCAATATGTTCGCCCGTTCGTGAAGCGCCAGAAAAACGATGCGACTGATGCAGAAGCCATCGTCACAGCTACTCGCCAGCCTGATATGCGCTTCGTTGAACCGAAGACACAGGAACAGCAGGCGCGAGCGGTTCTCTTTCGTGCGCGCGAACGCCTTGTCCATCAGCGCACTGAGTTGGTGAATGCGCTGCGCGCTGTGCTCTACGAATATGGACAGGTCATCCCGCTTGGCATTGGTCATGTCAAACGCATCGAGATAATAATAGAAGACAATGGCATCGATTTACCAGACGTCGTGCGCGAAGAATGCCGTGATCTGCTGGCGCAGATTGACGAGCATACGGTGCGAATCGAACAGAAGACGAAGAAGCTCACGGCTCTGTCAAAACACAGTGATGCGGCCCGTCGGCTTCAGACAATGCCGGGTGTCGGCCCAATGATCGCACTTGCCGTCGAAGCATTTGCCCCGGCGATGAAAAGTTTCCGCTGCGGACGGGATTTTGCGGCGTGGCTCGGACTGGTACCTCGACAGTTCTCGTCGGTGGCAAAGAAAGGCTCGGTCGAATGTCAAAGGCCGGGCAGGCCGATATCCGGCGGCTGCTTATCATCGGTGCAATGGCACGGGTGAGCTGGGCCAGCCGAAAGCCGCCTGTTCAAGGAAGCTGGCTGGCACGGATGCTGGCAAAAAAGTCAAAAATTCTGGTTGCGATTGCGCCGGCGAACAAGATGGCTCGAAAAATATGGGCTATGTTGACGAAGCAGGAAGATTATCGAGATTTGTCAGCTGGTGTAGCGGTGTAAGCTGTCTACCAAAAAGCCGACAAGGAGATGTGAGAAGTCGTCGACCTGAATGGGCAAATGATCGAAACGATCCGGATAGGGAAAACCAGTGTGATCCTTTGAGCATAAATAGCTCGAATAAAAGATTTGGACCAGATCCGCAGATCACCATACCGGCCAGCGGCTTTTGAGAAGACCGCATTCGATCACATTCACAAAGTTAGAAACTTCTTGCGCAACGGGCGGCAACCACAGAAGGATCACTGACTAGTCGACATGGCGCCGCCTTTGAACATCCAATCCCCTGGTGTACTCAAAACCAGAACGATGCAACCGGACTTCATTTACAAAAACTTTGCAAAAGAGCCGTTTTTGTGCTGCATCCTTAAATGTTGGAGCAGCCACAGCGATGCCATTGGACATGACCGTCGACCGGCTTCTCAATATTTGTGAAGCACCCACTGTGCAGGATTCGACCTGCCGAGAAAGAGGAATGGCGTGTTAGCTTTGTCGGCTACAATGGCGGTTCGGTGGAACTTATTGGCTGGCGGCGGGAGCAGCCTGGTGCAGCCGAGTCACTGTCGTTTTGGATTGCTGTCGGCCCATACGGGCACAAAGCATGTGCATATTCGACCTCGAAACCTACCCGATTTCTGGATGCCTTGGCGGAGCGGCTTGGTACTCCGGACAATCTCGACAAGAATAACGCCATAGAGAGTATATCGGCCTCGTGGCCGCGAGATGAGATCGTGTTCTTCTTTGTTCAGGTAGGATTTTCAGCCCTCATCAGTATTGGATCCAGTGAATGAGATGGAAAAGCAACAAAATGATAGTGAAAAGGGCCGCGCTTCTCTCGACAACATTTCTGCTTTGTCTTGCGGCTGTCATAATCGCTGCGCTTGCGCCACGGGTCCTGCCATTCTCCACCCCTGACGAATATGTCATCATATCGGGATCGATATGTGGGCTAGCCGCCGTCTTGCTAGCCCTCCGGACGACCAGTCGGCTGAGTGCCAGAACAGCTGTCGTTTTGGCGCTTCTCGCGACGATAATGGTTGGTCCGGCGGCAGCCTTTACTTTACTCTCGGTCTATTGAACGGTCTCGGTGGGCTGATGGCGCTGACAGGCAGCTCAGGCGAGGTCGGCCTGGAGGGCGTAGGCCTTCAGGTCGTCACGCTCCTAGCGATGGCCATTGTGTCGTTTTTTGGCTTCATGAGCCAAGCTTGGGCCGTTCTCCGCGCCTACCAAACCTTGGCGAAATCACCTTGAACCTCCCACAGACCTAGCCGGGAAGCGTGGGATTGAACCCCTCCGGTTGACTTATGAAACTACCACAAGCGACACCCAAGCATCGTTAGATAAAGTGCTCCTGTCGCTTCAAGTAAACCCTGAGAGTGCCCGCAACACCCCTGAAGTAATTGCGAAGATGGGCGATAACACAACCAGGGATTGGATAGAGCGATACCGTGAGGATAGTAAATAATGGCTGCCCACCCCGATACTACCGGTCTGAAATCGACCCCATTTCGGTCCTGCATCATAAAGTCCGCAGACCCTGAAAACCGACATTGCTCTCGTGCAACGATGGATCATATTTTTCGTCAATGGCATCAACAGAATGGTTCCGTTGATCAGCGCGGGGGAGAACAGCTATGGCTATAGAAGAGCGACCGAAACGCTCCCCGAAATGGTCGGGAAGATTGAGCTCGTGACCGGCGGAAGCACCGGCAGTGGCCTGGCAACGGCACAGGCTTTTACGCGTGAAGGCGCGACGGTCGACAGGTAGAGCGCGCATCGTGAACCTTATAATGAAAGTTGTGTTTTCATGGAGCGTGAGCGGTCAGACGCCAGTTCGAATGCCTCAACCGCCCGGTCTGAGGGTCTGGTCACGGGTGAACGTAACATAGAATTGCTCCGCATGAAGCTCGAGGGGCTCGGCAATCGCCAGCGCGCGTCCGGCGCGACGCCGATCTATCGCGGCTGACTGGGGAGGTGGCATGGTGACAGAGGCGCTCCGACCCGCTCGCGGTCGGAACGTGCTCTGTCGCGCGCGCACCAAAAAATATCGCGATCGAATTGAGCGGATTGTCTTGTCGCAACCTGATCGCTCCGTCCGCGTTGTACGGCGTGCCGGCTGTCAAGCCGCGAAGCGGCCGATGGAGATATAATCATCAACCTCAATCGTCGAACTTTCACCTCCTCCTTCCTGGTCGCAGCCGGAACGCTGAGGGCGCCGATGGCGGTTGCAACCGCCCCGGCAGTGCCGCACGCGGGCAAGGTAGTCCTCGTCTGTGGGTTCTCATTCAAATGCAACGGAGGAATGGGGTACGCTAGTCCGGCAGCGATACCATTTCAACAAGTTGCTCCCAGAACACTTCGGTCGGGTCCTGTAATCGAGACACTTTCGCGGGGTCGTGTCGAGACACTCGCAGATTGGTCGCACTGATTGCTGCGGCAGTGACAGGAGATCCGTGTCACGCGGCAGGTAGCAGCGTGCGCACCTGATGCCAACGATGACTGTATGGCGCTCGCCGCGAAATATCGGAAGCCGTCGGCTTCGGCGAGGAGACTTTCTCCGGGAACTCGCCCCCGACCTGCCACAAGCGAAGGCAAAGGCCCTTTATGCAGTCCAGTGGCCATTCAGGAAGACGCTGACCACTGCCAGGACCACGCACGCGGCCTGGCGATCGAAGCCGAACTTCCAGGCGGTGTCCATGCAGCAACGCGCTATCGATCCCGATCTCCAGCGGTTCATGGCGAAACGGATGAGCGCGAAGACCATCGAGCTCGCCGCCAGCCACGTTTCGTTGTTATCTCGTCCGCGCGAGGTGGCGGACCTGATCTTCGAGGCGGCCAGACGGGTCTGATCACTCAAGGATCGGAGCGCTGCTCACCGCGCGCCTGATCCGCAGGTCACGCCGTACGATCATCCGAACTGGAAGACGACGGCTCGGTCTGACGGGTGAATACGTCACACGAGCACCAAAGTCATCTCGCCCCATCGGCTCCCATATTGACCGCGGCGAGCATAACTGCCGATCGTCGTGATGGTCCTATGATAATTTGAAACTCAACGGACGGGACCACAGAGATGTGGGACTTAACCGTAACAACGGGCACGATCTCCTCGCTCCATTAGCTTATTCTGTTGCCTTGCCAGTCTCGCACCAGTCATTAAACGCCCTTGTTCGACGCATCCATTTATAGTGTTTTGAGGTGGCCAACGCACGATCAAGCGACCCCGGCTGATCATTGCATTCCGGCACTTCGGGAGAGGCCAGAAGCACAAGATGCGCGTGCGTTAGACATAGTTTCTGGTCCTTGCAATCATCTCTGGAAGGCAACTGTCGTCCCCACAGCGGCTACATGAAGTGAACGCCAACAGGCGCGGTCAGAGCCGATACCAACACCAACACATGGATGATATCCCTGGCAACTATTCGGCTCCGCGCCGCGGACTCCTCGCCTGGATGTGCCCTGTCCGATGCGTCAGCCGACGAACCGGTCGAACCAGTCGAGCATGGGGCTCGGGTTCTCAGGCAGATAATTGTACCCGTCGAAGCGTCGGTTGGTGCCCTCGACCCAGATGAGGTTCTTCTGTTCGGTCGGCATCGCGTCGAAGATCGCCTGCACGTCAGCGGGCGTGGTCAGCGTGTCGTCGCGGACCTGCAGGAGCAGCGTCGGAATATCCACCGCCGTCGCATAGGGCGGCATGTCCATGTCCTTCAGCTCCATGCTGGTCGCGCGGCGCAGCGCCTCGGCCACCTCGGGCAGCGCGTCCGGCATGCCCATGTGACCGAGGATCGTGCGGTAAAAGGCGCTGAGCGAGATCGGCTGCGGTGCGACGATCGCGCGGACGTCGTCGAACTCCTCGCGGTGCTTGGATAGGGCAACCATCGTCGCGTTCATGCCGCAGCAGCGGCTGAGCAGGCCAATCTTCATGTTCCGGAGATCGGGCCGCGAGCGGACATAGCGCAGCGAGCCGATCACGTCGCGATACTCGCGGATGCCGTTGCCGATTACGCCGCCGCTGCCGGCAGCACTCTGGCCGAAGTTGCGCAGGTCGTAGGCGAGAATGCTGTAGCCGGCCTCATGCAGGTGCTTGTAGTCAGGCATGAAGTTGATTTCGATGTTGTTCCCGCTCGCTTCCCAGGCGTCGCCATAGGGCTTGAGATGGCCGGGGAAGCCGTAGCGGTTGGCCCATATCGGGTGGTTGGCGATAATCAGGCGATCACTGTCGCCGGGGATGAACCAGCCCTCGATCGTCACGCCGTCCATCGCAGGAAAGAAGACATCCTCGAAGGCGATGCCATCATCCGCTGGCGAGCGGATGATCGGCGAGCGCGCCGGGTTGACCATGGCGGAGACCAGACCGGCGACGAATTCGGCGCGGGTCGGTTGTGTTGCTGCAGCTTGCGTTACCTGGGTCATGTCATTGTCCTTTCAGAGCTTCGTTCGGTTAATGAATGAAATATGGACCGCGAACTGTGTCGCCACTAGTCAGTCGAACCGCGCCTTAGGGGCGCAAATTCAGCAACACCGCATCAGGAAGTCCATACCCGCGGATGCCTTGCAGTTCCGGCGCGTTCTACTCAGCCGCTTGAGTGCAATAATGATTGCGAACACCATCGCGGTCACGATCACCGGAACGATGACCAGATGGCGTTGCCACAGGTAGGCGGGACCGCGTGCATCTACGACAGGCCGGTCACCAAAAGGGTACACTCGGATAGCGCTACTGCTTGCCGCCATCCCAGCCGCGCAGCAAATCCAGCGGCTCCAGTCCATGATAGACCGGATCGATCCTGGCAGGCGCGAGATGCAAGCGCCGCATCAGCTGCCGGATCATGCCATGATCATGCGCCGTCTGCGCCTGTTCGGGAGCGTTCGGCAGCGATATCTGCTCCTCATCCGCCATGGGCGATCCTCCCCGACGCTAGGTCTGCACCGATGGCCGGATCACGACGTCGCCAATGTCGACATGATCGGGTTGAGCGATCGCAAAGCCGACCGCGCGGGCAACGTCGGCGGGGTCGAGCGCGATCTCGTCCATCTGCGCCTTGATGGCGTCGCGTACCTTCGGATCAGTCATCGACTGGACCAGGTTAGTCGCCACGAAGCCCGGGGAAATACTGGTCACCCGATATCGACCTTCGGATTCGACGCGCAGTCCCTCGGCGAGCGTGCGGACGAAGTTTTTCGTTGCGGCGTAGATCGCCATGGTCGGGCTCACGACGAGGCCGGCGGTCGATACGGTGAAGACAAAATGCCCGCGCTGCTGGCGCAGAAACACCGGCAGCGCGGCCGCGATAACATTCAGCGCACCTTTGACGTTAACATCCACCATCGCGTCCCAGTCGTCGACCCTCAGGTCGGCAAGCGGCGAAATGGGGGCCACCCCAGCGTTGCTGACGATCGTATCGAGCCGGCCATGGCGGTCGAGCGCTGCCTGCACGAGCGCGAGGACATCGTCGCGGCTGCCTACATCCGCGATAGCGACGATCGCGTCGCCGCCCAAAGTTGTGATCTCCGCAGCCAGTTCTTCAAGCGGTGCTGCGGTGCGCCCGCTCAGCACTAGCCTAGCGCCGTGGGTGGCAAGTTCGAGCGCGATGGCGCGACCTATCCCGCTGCCGGCGCCGGTGACGGCGACGACCTTGTTTCCGATATTGACGTTTCCGATATTGTCCATGCCGAGAAGCTAGATATAACGGTAAGCCAAATCAATTCGCGCGCGTTCCGGATTTCGTCGCGTCCGTCCCAAATGACTCATCAATAAAGCCGGTGGAGGCGTGTGTCAGTGATCCTGGATCCTTTGTCGCAGATCATCTCGCTGCTCTCTGTGCAGAAGGCAGCATGGTCGCAGCTCGAAGCTGGCGGTGAGTGGGCGCTCTGCTTCCCGGCGACGGCCCTTTTGAAGTTCATCAGCATCAAGCAAGGGCAATGCTGTATCCGGCCTGACAACGGGCCCCTGCTCAGCCTCTCGGAAGGCGACATGCTCATGCTGCTGCATGCAAAGAGCTACGTCGTAGCGAGCTACGACGGCGTTGCGGCGGCAGAGGGCATGCCGCTGTTTGCCGATCCCGATCAACCGATCGTAAGGCTGGGCAGCACCGACACCGTCCTGTGCGGCGTCCATTACGAGCTTGACAACGAGAACCTGGACCTGCTGCTCCGGGTATTGCCGCGCGTCTTTGTCGTCCCGAGGAGTGACGCAGCGGCCCTACAGCGTTCGACGGAGTTGCTTCTTGAGGAGCTGCGGCACGCGCGGCTCGGCAAGGCGATGATGGTCGAACAGCTCTGCAAGACGCTGCTCATGCAAACGGTGCGTGCGATCGTGCAAGGTCCCGATGCATCTCTGCCGGGCTGGCTGCTCGGCCTGACAGACCCGCAGGTGAGTCGCGCGCTCGCGCTGATGCACGAGCGACCTGGCGACTCGTTCTCGCTCGACGGACTCGCGCGTGAAATCGGCATGTCCCGATCACGTCTGGCGACGCGCTTCCGCGAGAAGGTTGGGCTGCCACCCCTTACCTACCTCACCTGGTGGCGTATGCAGCTTGCGCGCGGTGCGCTAACATCGCGCGCGCAGCCTCTGGCGACATTAGCCAATGACCTCGGGTATCGATCCGAGAGCGCGTTTGGCAACGCGTTCAAGCGACAGTTCGGCACTTCGCCTGGGCAGTTTGCCCGAAAGTTCCGTTAAACCACAACCAAGTAATCGATCTACACGGGGAACGCATAGGTGAAAGCCTTGGGGAAGCTCCAGTGAGAGCGACACCCTCTTCGGCTTACCGCGGATTATGCATAAAGTGGCCAACGGAAAAGTCGCACCGGCAGTCGTCTACGGAACCCGGCTGACGATCGAAACGATCAACCTTGGGCCGATTGCTGCTAGCATCACCTGTGTGCACTGTGGCTGACCAACCAGCCTATCCTGATCAACTAGTAACACGCAGCCAGCATCGTCCGATGTATATTTCCTGCATTTCAAAATACCACCTCATGCCTAATCTAATCCCTTGGAGGAAGATTAATACCAATCCATCGCACCGCAAGACATCTTTGGTGATATTGTTCAACTAACGAGGTTATAATTCTAATACTCTTGACGAACCTGTATTCATGCTTCCTTCTTATCGCGCCGCTTGCGTTTTGTATCGGTTCTTGACTGCCACGCCGCGTATTTCCACAGGATCGGCCAGCCGCAGATTCACACCCGATCGCAGACTTTGGTCATCTTCGCCACCAGCCGGATGATGACACGTAAAGCACCCGCAGGTTTGGCAGCGATACCAGAGAAGAACACCCTTTCCCCACACATAGCTGCCAAATGCATCTCGGGTGCGTCTATCGTCAGTGTCCGAGCGACATAGTAAGCAAACAACGGCTGTGTCCTGCGACACATCGAGCAGTTACACGCTGCAAGCACGCGCGGTCGGCGCGGAAGCGTAATTGTGGCAGCACCACAAGGGCCTGTGGTCGGAGCATTGGCGAAATCCCGACACCGGCGGCACCTATCGCGACAGATGCGATGCCAGAAATCGGCTGCGCTCTGGTGAGCTGCCACCGCGTTCCGGGTTCTCGATCTCAAGAAAAAGTCGTGCGCGCCGCCTCGTAAACATCAAGGGCGACCGACACTCCAAGCTGCTGCGCTGTCCCTGGCAGTTCCCGGCCGATCGACATGGAAAAACTCTGATCGGAACTACCCCAAATCAAATGCAAGGGCGGTAATGAGCTGATCGGCTTCGAATAGCCGTTGGGAAGACCACCATCGACCAGCACCAGGGCGTCCACATCGGCACGCCCGACCGAAGCGGCCGAAGCGATTTGCGCTCCAAGAGAGATTCCAAGAATGCCGATCTTACCGCCGTGGCGCGGTTGGCGTTCAAAATGGGCGGCCACGCCTCCAACAGCAGAAATCCAGTCCGGCAGCCGCTGGGCATAATAAGCGATGCGCGACCGCGCGCTGCCTGCCGTGGCTATAGCGTCGAGGTCGTCCGCCGACAGGACATGAACGAGATAGGCATTCAAATCCGCCGCCCGGAACGTCTGGCCAATCTCGTCATAGACGGCCGCTCCAAAGCCCTTGCTGCCGCTCAAGATCACCACAGCAGGGCAAGTTGCGTTCGCGCAATCCCCGAAGCTCTCGACCAGAACCCCACCGCTGTCTGTCTGCACGGTAAATTGCTGCCGGGATGCTGCATGACCACTGCCGAGCATACATGCCAGAAAAACGAGAGCATATGCAAACGAGCGCATTTACCTGGATATTTTAAGCATTGCGGTTCCGATCAATGTAACGCCGATGGCGGCCAGCTTTGCGAGGTCAAGGCGCTCTTTGAGGAAGAAGACACCAAACAGCACAGCGAACACCATGCTGGATTCCCGGACTGCCGACACCAGGGCCAAAGGCGCTTGCGTCATTGCCCATGTAACAATCCAATACGCCAAGAGAGAAATCAGGCCCCCGAGCACTCCGACCTTCCAACTTTTCCGCAGCGAGACCCCAACCTGTCCCCTACGCAGATACAGTGCCACCAAAGTTATCGGAATACCGTTCAAGAGATGAGACCAGAAAGTGTAGCTCTCTGCGGTTTCGGCAAGACGAGCGCCCAAACCATCCACGACCGTATATCCGGCGATGAATATCCCCGTGCCCACTGCATACAGCACGGCCTTTGGCTCCCGAAAGCCTCCCGCTCCACGCGTCAGGGTCAAGCTCATGATACCCAGAGCGATAACAACAACCGAAAACCCAGCCTGCGGGGTCAATGTTTCCCCCACAATCGCAATGGATATGAACGCTACGATCAGGGGCGAGCAGCCCCGGGAAATGGGATAGACGTGGCTCAGATCACCATAACGATATGCGTTGATCAGAAACACGCAGTAGCCAGTATTCAGCGCGCATGAAGCCCAAATATACGGCCAGCTTTCTGGCGTTGGGAACGCCACAAATGGAACGACCAAGATACCAACGGCAACCTGGCTCATCATCATGATTGCTATCATGACCAGCCTGTCAGCATTGACCTTGACCAGGGCGTTCCATGCAGCATGCAAGACAGCCGCGCCAAACACCATCGCAAACACACCAGCTGTCATATCGATCCCCGCCTCCGTGCCCGAGTGCCCGCATTTCGATTAGCAGGCGTCACATGTCGAATGCATGACAGGAAGCCCTCCGAACCGGATCTATTTGGTCGGGTGTTTCTTAATATGCATAATGCGGCGCTATTGTTCGCATTATAGTGCTAACACATGATTGTACTGGTCAATTTGTTTTGGGTCGATTGGCTGGGCTCGCGCCTCGCGCGCGTTAGGCTGCTGGTCGAGTTTCTGGCCAGGATAGTGCTTGGTATTCCCGGCATCGAACACTCGCCGACTTTGAACTAATCCAGCAACTGCCACGACAGTCGAGGTTGAGCGTTCGTAGCAAGCATTAACGGCCACCATCTATCTGAGCTGTGTAGTCACTTGAGAAATCCCGGCTCACGGACAGATCACCTTTTGTCGTCCTGATGGTGATGCTGTTGAGGCTTGGCAGCAGATCAAAATACGGGTGAGGGCATTGTTGGATTCAGCGCTGAAAGCTATCGGACTGTCCGTATTCCCGACCATGGCGGCCGACAAGAAAGGTTCTCATCAAATGCTGATCCTCATTGAGTGATCGGAAGCTAAACAAGGACAGCATTGTCCCTGTTTAGCTTCATCTCTTCGAACTAGTGTCGTGAGACAATTAGACTGGTTTGCAAAATGAGGGAAAGCATGCCGATAGCGATTGTGGCGACGAATGGGATTCATATTGACGCTGTGGATGAGCAGCTTTCAAGGCAAAGGCGAGCAAACCCGTTTCATTCATAAAGCCTTTCCTCAGAATGGCTGCGCCATTGCTATAGAATTCAAAAAGTTTTTTATGGATGAGTGGACTGGCGTTCCTGATGGACCCGCTTTGGTTGCACTACGGGCTCTGATAGCATCCACGCTTCCAATGCTGGAGCAAAACTTGCAAGCAGTGCGATGAGTAGACCGAGGGGAAAATCGGTAACGGAGGCTGTAATTATCGAGGCACTCGGCTTGATCAAATCCGGCAAGCCAGTGCGCCTGGAATTCGAAAATGATGGCCGTTTACATATTGACCGCCCTTTACCGTTTCTTTGCGTGTATGTGAGGAATGAGCGAAAAAATTCTGCGGCCCTGGACGTTGCCTCTGCCAATGCCTCATATCTCATCGCGCCTGACATTCATGATGCTATGGCTGTGATCGACGCCATTGGCGCGGAGATGATTGAACAGTTTGGCACTTTCCTAGTGATTGATGTCGGTGAACTTGAGCGGGATAAGCTCTTAAGCGAAGATGCTCCTTATCTTCCGCCATTTGAAATCACGCTTTCTGCCACGTCAGAACCCGAAACAGATGCCGCCCGAGACAGTTTTGAGGAAGCGGTTAATGGTGTTGTCGCTAAGTTCCGTTCTCCGCGCGTCAGTAAGTATTCATACGTGGATGATGAACTCGCGCACCTTGCAAATTCCGCCAGTGCGTATTCCTGTCTAACAGTTCGCTTCGCGCCTATCTATCGTGTCCCTGAATCAGACGATATTTATCCTGATTTGCGCGAAAGGGTCGTCGCAAATATTTTCGATGCGGGATTGCAGGCAATTTCTGGGTTTCTCAAATTTCGGAACGCGTTTGATTATCCAACACATCGTGCACTCGGGCGGCGTGTCTTCGTAGAGGCAGTAGAGCGTGCCGATCGGTCGGTTGACGAAATAGCGGCATCATTCGACTTTCTGCTGGCCGTCACGCCTATAAATGCCAAAGCTGCTTGGTTTGATTTCAAGGAAAGCAAATTTCAACGCGTTCCAAGGTGGCTTTATCGCCCTTTGACAGTTCAAGTCGATGCGGAAAAAAAGAAGCTTTTTTCGATTCCCTTCGATCGCTTCGAAGATCCCGTGCTTTCAGCACTTTATCGTGAAAAACAGCAGGAACTTGATCTGCAATTGTCGGTGCTGTCCGCCCGGGAAACACGACGCTTTGTTGAACTTGGCCGGGCTCTTTATGGCCCGGTCGAGCCTGAGCTGATGGGCGCTGCAAAAGAGATATTGGCGCATACTACACGTTCGGAGCTCGGGCACGAGGTCGATGAGATAGATTGTCATGAAGTTGAACGCGCTGCCCAAGCGATGATTAAAGTCTACCAAGCAGAGTTTCCAGGATTTGAAGCAACAATTGAACTTCGTGACGATGTGCCCGCTGGATTGATGGTATCGGGTGCGCGGCTCCTTGTCTCCCGCAGCACTAAAATGACCCGTTCTAGGCTGTATGCATTGCTCAGCCACGAGATCGGTGTGCACTTGCTGACCTATTTTAATGGCTCGGCTCAAGGGCTGAAATTGTTCCGCTCAGGACTTGCCGGATATGAAGGGTTGCAGGAGGGTATAGCCGTATTCGCAGAATATCTGGTGGGTGGCATGACTCCCGAACGGATGCGCTTAATCGGTGCTCGCGTTGTTGCTTGCGCAGCCATGTTGGATGGCGCATCATTTGTCGAGACGTTCAACATTCTTGTACAGGAATACGGTTTCAGAGAAACAGTCCCTTTTAATTTGACGCTTAGACTGTACCGGGGAGGCGGACTCGCAAAGGATGCAATTTACCTCCGAGGGCTACTGGAAGTACTAAGCCATTTGAAAAGAGGAGGAAGTCTGGAACCGTTCTGGATGGGAAAAATCGCCGCCGTACATTTCGGTGTGATGCAGGAATTGAATACTCGCGGGCTTTTGAGGGCCGCTGCTGTAAAACCGGCTTTCCTTTTGCATCCGGATGCACAGAAACGGTTAGACAAAGCACGATCCGGTCTGTCGCCAATCGAATTGGTCGCAATCTGAGCCGATCCTAAAAGGAGATTTTATGCGCATAGCATTTTTCGTCAATTCTATCAAAGCTGAAACACCCCATTATACAACAACACTGCTCGCGCTGGCTGCACTCACGCGCGGGCATGAGATACTTTACTTGACACCTGGGGATTTCGTGCTTCGCTCTGACGATACGCTGATGGTTCGCGCTAAACTTCTGCCTGTTGCGAAGTATAAAAAGGTGGAGACGTTCCACAAGGATTTACACAGCGATAAACTTGCTAACCAAACCATCGACGTTCAGGAAATTGACGTAATTATTTTGCGCAATGATCCTTCACAAGATGCACTGGATCGCCCTTGGGCTGCACATGTTGGATCAATGTTTGGCCGACTTGCGTCTGAACGGGGTGTGCTGGTCGTCAACGATCCCGCAAGGCTCAGTCTCGCGCAAAATAAGCTCTATTTTCAGGATTTCCCCGAAAAGGTGCGTCCGGTGACACTTATCTCCAAAAGCATTGAGGAAATTCGGGCTTTTATTGAACAACATCCCAAGGGTGCGATTGTAAAGCCACTGCAAGGTTCAGGAGGCAAAAACGTATTCAAGATAGAATCGCCAAAAGATGCCAACCTTAACCAGATATTCGAGGCGGTCAGCGGCGAGGGATATCTGATTGCCCAAGGCTATCTACCCGAAGCCAAAAGTGGAGATGTTAGACTGTTTCTTATGAATGGGAAGCCGCTTGAACGCGCGGGCAAATATGCGGCCCTGCGCCGTGTACCTGCCAAGGGAGAGGTGCGCTCCAACATTCATGTGGCAGGCACTCCGGAAAAAGTAGAAATCACCGACAAGATGCTGGCTGTCGCCGAAGTGGTCCGACCCAAACTAGTAGACGACGGAATGTTTCTCGTGGGGCTGGACATAGTCGGAGACAAGATACTTGAGATCAACGTTTTTACACCCGGCGGGCTGTGGAGCATTTCGCAGATGTACCAAACCAATTTTGCAGAAAGCGTAATCACTGCACTTGAAAGTAAGATTTCGATACGTGCGGCCTATCCAACCACGCTGTCAAATATTCGGTTGGCGACTCTTTAGCGCCAAGTTAGCAGACCGTGTAGGTGAAAAGCGACAATGCTGACCAACGGGATAAGCGCCCGCCCGCCATTTCGTTGGCCAAAGTCGGAAACCAGAAAAACTCCTTTGTCCGCTCTGCCGTTACATCTGGTTGACATGGTAGCATCGCCTGCAATTAAACGGAAAACGCATAAAGCGTGTGCGACGCGGGCGATCCCATCAAATAATGGAAGTTCAGCTCTCGGGACGAACAGCCTTACAAGGTTCGGAAACGCCGCCAAACCTTCGGCACTCACTAATCCAGGAGCATGATCTCCGTGCGTATGCGTCAGAGCGACGGTACTGATCTTATCGCGTGCAATACCAGCTTCTTCGAGCGCGGATAACAGCTCTCCCATTGTTGCGCCCAAGGAGTTTCCCGCTCCTGTGTCGATTAGGGTGAGATCTTCGCCGTCGATGATCAGAAATGCATTGACAGAAAGGCGCAGCTGTCCGTCGACCACTTCCACCTGATCCGGGAGTTTCTCGCACGGTCGATTGTCTTCCTGTCGCAAGCGGCTTTTGGGCATGTCGATGTAGCCGTCCCGCAGCGCGATCACGTCGATCTTGCCGGGGGTGAATCGGGCATAATCGGTACCGGGAAGCTAATCTCTTCATATTATCCTGTTTGGGGAGTGGTTGGATAAATTGGGTGATGATGCAGCCTTGAGTCCATTTTTGCGTTACATGCCTGAGCGCCTAAGTCCACTTGGCTTACGAGTTGAGACGACCCTGCGTGAGCAACTAGGTGAACCACCTTCATTTGTTGCCTTCGAAGGCTATGACTCGATTTTTGCCCTCGCCGAGGGGCTACAGTCTCGACTCCGAAACAGGCTGACGTGTCCGAATTCTGGCAGCAAGTTTCAGTTGAAGGTACCCGCAGCAGGATTCAGTTTTCTCGAGCCCAACGTATCAGCGTTTGGCAGTGGTGCTGGGCACCCGTGCAGATAGCTGATAGAGATCCATCAAACCCCTACCAGTTTAGAATTCTCCACGCAGATTAAGGATAAAGCGAGGGATTTTATGAACGGCATCGCGGGTGGAAGAGGTTTTAGGCTGTTATGAGCTTTGTCGACATGCCACTCGCGACGTCCGCGATAACCTGCAAGTGATCGTCGGTACCGCGGCTACCGTCCCCATCGACGCCAACGACTTGTCGGGCATCTCGTTCACCAACTTCTTCCATCTGCCGAAGGTCGATGGCCAGTGGACTGTGGTCAGCTTCTTCAATAGTTCGATAATTGACATTGACCGACAGCGCCACATCTCATGCAGTTCGGGACCTGTACCAGCTATTTCGTATCGCAGCGGATATCGCCGCTCAAGTTGGTTTATTTGATAAGCATCGGTAGGAGTACCGAGGTAAAACATTCACTACCATAAGCAACTTTCTTGCGGTTAGTTGTTCGCAAATATTGCAAGAAGTACGGGTCAAGAGAAAGTTATGGAAATTTAAATCGAATAAATCGGGAAGAAGTAAGAACCGATAATAATATTGATAGATGCATCAATAAATCTCGCGTGACAGTTTTTTACTTCCCATACATCAGCGTCGTCGCGCAAGCCCGCTACACTCACGATAGCAGCGAGAACGTCTCCCTAGTTCCATCCGGCAATGCTAGCCTCCATAAGCAGCGCAACGACTGCCGGGCTGAACGACGTCTTTACAGTCGGTGCCCCGTTCGGGATCTTCGAATGTCGAACCGGTAGCGGGATAACCGTACCAAGTCGCCTCCCCAGGTCCATTTAGTAGGTATTGAGGTTCTGTTTAACTTAGAATCTAAATAATTCGGATTACCTGATGTTATTGCGCTAGTATTAATGACTAGAGCTTCTTTAGCGATATACAACTGGCGGGGCCCGTTGCTTATGCGTAGGTTGAGTACTGTACTACTTCTCGCCGCGATTGTTTCGGTCACGTTGCCCATGGCGGCCCATTCAGAGCCACTGGAGTGCAGGCAACTGAGAGCGCAAGTGTCTGGAAAAACAGGCGGTTCCAATACAAGGGAAATTCAACAGCAAACACAACAATTGACGCTCCTCCGGAACAAGGCAAAAAGTCAAGGCTGCGGCGGCCTGTTTCCCAAGGGCGACATCAGCCAGTGCAATCGCATCAAACGCGATATCGGCATTGCGACCGACAAACTATCGGTTCTTCGGCGCGGTGAGGGCGTCTCATCGACAAGTTTACGCCGCCCGGTACTCGCTGCCCTGGAGGCAAAGGGCTGCAACGGACGGTCGGGTGGAGAGCGTCAAGCAGAGCGACCGCGGTCGCTTCTGGATGTTCTGTTTGGCAAGCATGAAGCTCCACCGGTCGCAACAAGGAAAGCGCCAGTTCGCGCTGTACACAATACGGCTAATGCAGGCCCGGAAAGAATCAATACGACCAACGAAGGAACGGACCCTTCCTTAAATGCTCTCGTAAAAAAAGGCTATCGAACCGTGTGCGTGCGCATGTGTGATGGGTATTACTTCCCTATCTCATTTTCGAGCAAATCGAGCCAGTTCGGCAGGGACCAGAAGGTCTGCAGCGCCATGTGTCCGGGAGCGGAAGCCAAGCTTTATTTTCACAAAGTGCCGGATGAAGAATCGGATGCAATGATCTCCGTGGCAGACAATAAGCCCTATGCGGAACTCTCCCACGCCTTCAATTATCGCAACCTGGGGGCGAATGCCGTTCCGGGATGCAGCTGCGATCAGGCCTTGACCTACCGGCCCAATGCTATTGACCAGTGGATTGATGCAAAAGAAGAGGGTGATACAGTTGAAGAGACGGCTTTGTCGGATCAGGTTGCTATGGGTTCCGCCGCACCGTCACTGGTCATCACCAAAGATTTCCGGGCAGTCCGAATGGTTGGACCGGCGTTTCTGCCCGAGGGTGACGTGATTGATTTTGAGAAGCCGCGTTCCAATCTGGAGCCGCCGCCCCATTCTGGTATCATCACACCCGAAAACTTTGTTAATGTGATCGTCACGGACATACGGAAGCGGTTGCAATGAAAGGACGGAAATGCTCGTGCGACCAGAAGATGGCCTCACCCGTACACTGTCCCTTGCCGAAGCTTGCGGCGAGCTGGGCTTGAACCAGCAACAACTCGCGCAGCGACTAGGTCTATGTACAGCGACCTTGAAGTATTTGGATCGACCCAATCCGCCAGCCTATCTTCGACTTGCACTGGCGGCTCTTGTCACAGATATTGATCCGGAGCTCGTTTTCGGAACTCGCGGGTAAACAAACGAAAGTCGATCCTCGTTGACAGGTCATAACCATGTGTCTGAGCGCATGGCTTGACATGGCTTTGGTACCACTTCACGCGCAGGCCGATATTGCTTTTGATGATCTGTCGATTGCCGCCGTCCACGGCGAAAACACCCCTCTGTCCCTTGCGTCCATCGTTGGGAACTACCTCACAACAGCCCGCTAAAACTAATTAGCGATGTAGAAATTGCCTAGATTGAAGCCGATTGCCCCGTTCCGTCCGCGATTGCTCATCTCAAGCTTACGAATGCGGCGCAGCGCAAGCCTGCATACTAAAGCGTCCATTGTCTACGCAATATCCAGAATATCTAACTGCAGTTTCTTCGCCACCGTATCCGACGCGCTTTTGCTGGGTTGTAGGGACGAGCTTCGGATCCGTGCCGACAATAATCTCATCAGCGCAAGCAATCTGCATTACAACTTTCGACTCAGCAAGATGCGTAATTTACAGGATGAGCAAATCTCTAAGAATTAGCCCAACTAGGCACCAAGCTGTCAGCTCGAAAGGATTACAATTAACCAAATTACAGGGAGTGGTGGGAAACTGAGCCTGATCCTACAGGGGTGTTGCGGACGTTCGTACTTTCGATTCGTGAGGTGGACCCGACACAATTCTGTTGCAAGAACAACGTCGGGCCCGTGCTGATGGCCCCCCGATCAGCATAAAATAACACCTGCAGCCGGTGCCGCACCACAACCGGGTTGCCGCTGATCTCGCGCGCGCCCATACGCACTAAAAAGGTATAAATTGGCTACTGGCACTGTTAAATGGTTCAACTCAACCAAAGGTTTCGGCTTCATTCAGCCCGATGATGGCGGGGCAGACGTTTTCGTTCATATCTCGGCCGTCGAGCGGGCAGGATTGCGCGGCCTCGATGACGGTCAGAAAATCAACTATGAAATGGTCCGGGACAAGAAATCGGGCAAAATGTCGGCCGATCAATTGAGTGCCGGCTAACGATTATTTTCGTTCGCATGGCCGACGGTGAGAGTCCTCGAAGAGGAAGAGGGCGGGAGTTGATACCCCGCTTTTTCTCAGCAAGAAAAGAGCTCAGGAAGCGCCTGAATATCTATCAGGCGGCCGCTGATCCACTAACACTATTAGCTCAGCCGAATACGCGGATGAACCGCCCTGCGGCTGCCCCTCTGTTGCCAGTAATAGCGCCTCCGCGTTGTTGAAGTCGTGCGCTCCAGTGAAGCAAGCTGAAACTCTGCTCCAGAATTTTCATACGTGCAGGCAATGCCGCGGCTCGTTTGAATTCCTAGAACTTCCTATCTTTTTGACTGATCTCCGTTTAAGTTGCCACTGGATGATTGCGTTCCCAGAATACATTGAACCGTGGTCGATCCTCCCGTTCGCCACAGGATAAAGTGATGTCTTTGATATTTCCTTCAGACAAGATGGTTGGCCAGGAATCCATTCGGCTTGCCGCTGTCAGCCGATATCACATTCTCGATACACCGCCGGACGGGGCTTTTGACAGGATAACGGCGATCGCAGCGCGAGCATTTTCCGTGCCAATCGCTATTATCAGTCTTGTCGACCACGATCGCATCTGGTTCAAGTCTCATCATGGTTTGGATGTGCAGCAGATCGACAGGGAACCTGGTCTGTGTGCGTCGGCAATTATTCACGAAGGTCCTTATATCCTGACTGATGCCGCAACGGATCCTCGATCGCTTTCCAATTCACTTGTAGCGGGAGAGTTCGGGCTGCGTTTCTATACCGCAGTGCCACTACGCACCCACGACGGCTATAATCTCGGAACGCTTTGTGTCATCGATCGTGAACCACGCGAGGTAAGCAAGCAGCAAATCGAACTTTTGCAGGACCTTGCGGCGGTAGTGATGGACGAGATGGAACTTCGTCTTTCGGCCCGCCAAACCGTGGCCGCGCTTGAGCAGGCAATCACGGAAAAGGAGCTAATGGCCAAAGAAGTCGAGCATCGCGTGATGAACAGTCTGCAGCTTGTGTCTTCAATGCTAAAAATGCAGGCAAGGAGTGTTCCAAATGAGGTCGCAGACGAATTCAAAAAGGCAGCTAACCGCTTGTCTGCCATTGGCCGGGTACATCAACAGCACCTATACATCGATCGTTTATCAGACCGAACCGATTGCACGCAATACCTACGCAATCTTTGCGCCGATCTTTCGCAGATATTGAGCGATGGGCAAATTCTTGTTGAAGGTGAGGTCGCCTTATTGCCTCTGCCGCAAATTGCGCCCGTAGGATTGATTGCAACTGAGTTTGTTACCAACGCTGCTAAGCATGGTGCTTCCGCGATAACGGTCTCACTGAGGCCACACAACGCGAGCTGGCGTTTGGATGTCGCTGATAACGGAGACGGGCTACCGGAAGAATTCGATACAACGAAAAATGCCGGGCTTGGGATGAAAGTGATCGCATCATTAATAGCAAGTCTTAAGGGCGAACTTGCATTCAGAAACAACCTGAACGGCGTAGGTGCAACGTTCACTGTGATATTCCCGTCGGGGTAATCTGCGCGCAACTGATTGAAGGCTTCAATGTTGCTTCCTCTAACCTGGGATTGGAGCCCTTCACTCTGAGCCGAAAAGGGCCACGGCGGTTGCGTTGCCAGCACGCATTTTAGTCTTTGGTTTCGGGCACTGCATTACATCATTCCAGCTCAACCATATGACAGTGAAGTTGTAAACGGTTGTATTTGTTCAATATGCAATCTGCTTTTTGAGACCATCCGACAACAGCACGCAAAAATCTGGGTGTAGCACGAGCTCAGTGTCGCTGCGGTCTAAGAAATCGTCAGCGGCATCATTAATCGTTCAGGGTTCTGCTTTTGCATCCGAATGACTTCGAATTTGGGTAGGGTACGTCAACCTATGAAGATGTTCTTAATTGTGCCTTCCCAACTTCCGTTCTTCCTAGCTCAGCAAAGTTTCGTTTGGTCGACCAGCCTACTCAACTGGCTACCTATGGCGAATTAGAAAGCTTCGCGTCAAGCTCACAGCCTCATCGAGATTTGTTTCCAGCAGCCAATGGCCCCCGTCCAACAAATTCAATTCCGCATCAGGCAAGTCTCGCAGATATGCTCTTGCTGAGGCTTCAGGCATATAGCCATCTTGTGGCCCCCAAATTATCAGCGTTGGCGGCCGATATTCTCGAAGATAACTTTGATATCGAGGAAACCACTCTAGATTGTCCTTCAATCCAGCGATGATACGGGCTGATATTTCTTTGCGTCGATCGGTCATGAGGGACCAGTGCAGCGCCCAAAGATCGGGAGGGATGGCGGCGGCCAGATCAGGGCGAACATCGTTGAGGAATTCGCGCTTGAATTCTTCCTTGGAAATCCCCTGCCTGATTGTTAGAAAGCTTTTCTCAGGAGTTTTTTCCCAGATTGCCTTCAACGATGCATATTTAGGACCTAGAACATCTTCGTAGATATCACCATTTTGAATGATTAACGACGCGATTAAATCGGGACGTCGTATGGCGAGCCGCAAACCGATCTGCGATCCGAAGTCATGGAGATACAACGTGAATTTTCTAAGCCCCATTTGCGCCGAGAAGCGCTCCAAGAAATCAGTGTAGCCGTCAAACGTGTACTCGAATTCCTCTGGCGTATCACTGTAACCGCAGCCTGGAAAATCCGGCGCAATCAGTCGCCAACTGTCGGCCAGGGACGGGATGTAGTTGCGAAACTCATAAGACGAACATGGATAGCCATGGGGTAGCAGGATGACCGGCGCGTCTTTTGGCCCAGCCTCACGATAGAAAATCTTCATGCCGTCCAGGTTCAGTTCTTTGTGGTTCACAAGCCCGTTTGCCATGGCTTCTTCCCTTCTTCATTGAGAACATCAAAGGCTTAATGGGGAAGGTTCGCGATGGGTTCCGGGCACTACTGACAGAATGGGCCGTGAAAAAGTTCTGAGCACTGCAAGCCTGGATTCAGTAGAAAGCCGTCAGCTGCCAACTCGTTTGAACTATCCGCGCGAGCACTAATGCGCTGTTCTTCAAACCAAATCACTACAAGGTGAATACGTCAGTCCAAAGGATGCGAAGTGAACTAAGGATCATTCCAAGTCCTGCCCTCTTAAAAGTTTTTGGACCCGTTGTACCCGTTCATCGAGAACTGCGATCCGTTGTGCGCCGATGGGCCGTATCGCGAAATAGGAGACCTCGATCTTCGGTTCGATGGGTACGGCCGCGTCGTATCGACTCCGGCTGATCGAAGGCTGGTCTGATCCACTATACCCACACCCGTGCCCGCGGCCGCGAACTAGCAGCAATTCAGCGTTGATGTCTCCATCGTGCTGACCGTTTGATGTTCCTCGCCCGAGAAGGCACGATCGAGCGCCAGCCTGTTGCGGCCCAGCCATTGGGCGATGAACCGGTACTGGCGCCACCGCGACCAGAGGGTGGAGCCCAGTTGGAGCAACTGAAATAGTTCAATGCGCTACTCTGGAGCCGCAAGACGGTTCAGTTCACTGTTTCAACGGGTCTGTTTGACGAGAGATCGTGTCGTCGGGTGAGGCTGCTCGCGCTGGTTATCAACTCTGCGACAGTGTCCAACGCGTTTCTGATTCTGGATCTTCCGACATGTATGCCGATTTCCTTTGCTGCCGATACAAAAGCTGCTCTGGCTTTATGTTTGTAAGCCGAAATGGGCCCCGAGAACGCCGTTTTGCAGTACGGTCAGAGGATCGCTCAACTCACGCGTTTTCCCTCCGGTTGCAGGGGGATGGGAGCAGCGACTGAGCCGTAGTTGTCGTGAAGACGCCACCATGTGTAGGGATCGCCCTGAGGACGCCCATGTGGCACCGCCTGCCAAGTCTCCTGCCGACCTAACAGCGTTATGTCGAGAAATGACCAGACGGGACCTATTTCCTCAATGCCGCGTCCGTTCAAAAAGTAGGTGCGGAAAATACGTTCACCGCGCCGAATGAACACGTTGATGCCGAATAATTCTTCAACACCGAAATCCCGAGAGAACCGCTTATTGGGCAGCGAATAGAAAGGGATGTGGTTCCATCCCATGCGTTCGCGCAAGCTCGCGATCTTGTCGACAGGAGCGGCAGTGACGAAGGCGAGGGTCGTGTCGCGTGCTGCAAGATGGGCAGGATGGGAGACGCTGTCAGCAAACAGCGAGCAACCGCTGCACGCCCCATCCGGCCAATTCTCAACATCGGGCCCATAGAAAAAACGATAGACGACAAGCTGCCGCCGTCCTTCAAACAGCCCCAGCAGATCCCTATCACCATCGGTGCCTATGAATTTGTAATTGCGATCAACTTCGGTCACCGGCAGGAGTTTGCGCTTGGCAGCCAAACGATCCTTGGCTTTCATCAGGGCCTTTTCCTCCGCGAGCAGCTTCCCGCGGGCAGCGTTCCATTCCTCTTCCGAAACCACATCGAAGTCACCAATGGGTTCGCGCATGGATGGAGCAGGGACTCCGGGACCTTCTTGTCGAGCCATATTTTCCTCCGCTGAACGAGTTGCCTGTTTGCATGCAACGGCTATGCAACACGAGGGTTGCAAGGAAATAATTTGTCTGCGGTTTGAACCTTCTACTGCCTGAGCACGACTGTCTGCTTTCCACCCCATCACCGACATCGCAGTAAACTAAGGGGGACCGGCGATTTCGGGCATGGAGGAACCGACTGTACCCGCGCTCGCCTAAGCGCCTGCTCCGGTCATGGCCAGCTGCAGTTTCGCCCGCGCCGCCGCAAGAGTCTGCGGATCTGCCAGTTCAGGACGACCCGATCCGTAAGGGGGCTGCGGTGCATACTCCATAAGTAGTTCAATCTCTCGGGCAACATCGTCTCCGGCCCAACGTCCCGCCAGTGCGATACCGAAGTCAATTCCCGCCGTCACGCCGCCACCAGTGAGCCGATTGCGGTCAATGCAAACCCGTTCGCCGCTAGGCTCCGCGCCAAATTGGCTTAGAGTTTCTCGCGCTCCCCAATGGCTTGCCGCGCGGTAGCCTCGCAATAGTCCAGCGGCGCCTAGTAGCAGCGAACCAGTGCAAACACTGCACACCCAGCGCGCTCGCGCCCCGCGATCAGCCAAGAAAGCGATTGCGGCAGAATTCCCCATAAGATCCATCGTGGGTTTCGCGCCGCCGCCAACAAAAAGGACGTCTGGTTCCGTCCAAGCCTCCTCAAAACCATGCGTGGCCTGTACGCCAAGGCCGCAGTCCGTAAGCACCATACCGGGGCGATGCCAAACATATTGCACTTCGTAGTCTGGCAACAGGCTCCACGCTTGAATTGGACCTACTAAATCCAACAGAGTCATGCCCGGATAGACAATGGCTAGAACTTTCATAGCGCTCTCCTCGTATTCCTAGTGCTTAATTGGGAAAGGTTAACGACACAGATGGGGTCCATTCGAACAGGTCAGCTTTCCACCCAATCCTGCTGTCCGCATTCGACTTATAGGACATGCCATTGACTTCACCCAGCCGCGCAGCGGTGAACCCTAGTCACTTCAAGGGCAGACACCATTCTTTCTTGAGTTTGCAAAGCTTCTCTAGCATTGGTTGATATTCCTTCGTTATCATTTCGGTCTCCGCTTTGCCTCGAGCATGGATCATGTAGCCGTGAGGGCCTGGGGTGTGAAGTTGAGGATACGGCGTCTCGCGCCAACGCCCATGCTGCATGAGATGTTGCCCTTCTTCTGGCGTCACAGTTGCCGCGCCAACGTCTTCGGCAGAAACATTTGAGGCGTAAGTCATCACGTGCGGAAAGTTGATGGTCTCGACCTCTCCGCTATTGTCCGGATCTCCGTACGTCCTCTGAATTGGTGCCAGCATGTATGAAATCCCCGGCCGCACAGGTGCCTTGTAATAATTGGTGTTAAATCTTTCCTGGATGAGCCTCTTGAGTTCCTGAGGTGGCTTTCCCTTGGCTTGCATCTCCGCGGCGTCGAAAAAGACTTTCATATTGGCCTCGGCACCGGCTTGATCGAACGAGACCGGGTAGAGAATATCGTCTCGATACCTGCTGAATGGCCACTTACCCCTGAAGGTGTCGTCGCCAGTTCGTGCAACCAGAGTGTGGAATCCATTCGTACCCTTACGCGCGACCTCAAAGCCTTTATCGGGCGTTAGAACGTACACTGTAGCTTCATCTCTAAGGTGCGGCGGGAGCGCGCTGAGCGCCAGTTGAACTTCCAAATCTCGCGGCAGAGAATCGACCCTGTGCGTGTTGCCGGCGGACTGTTTGTTCTGCGCGCTCGCTGCGACCGAGAAAAACAATCCCATCGTTAGGATAATCGCTTGAGTAATTCTCATCGTGAGCCTCCTGATTAAATGGCTTCTGAGCGAGGCAACCGTGAAACGAATGGCGGTAATCCAGCGCCCGCGAGCAGATAGAGCTGTGCGAGCCCGCTGAGGGCTAGACAGGTTGCTGCCAAGATCATCGGAATGGCCCGCCCGCAAGCGAGACCATTGAGAGGTGCCTTCGCGACGAAACGAATGGTTGGAAATGCGGCCCAGAAAGTTGGTCTGGGCGACGGCATTGGGAACCGCAAGTTCATCCGCGACTGCGTTTTGCACCGTTTACTCCTCTAGCCCCAGTGCCTGGAGACCCGCCTGACCCATGGCGCAGCGTGAAAGACACTCATCAGCGCATACATCAGGGTCATGCCGCTCAGCGGCGAACCATGCCCGGCCGAGCACACGATGTCGGCCATGCTGCCGTGCTCAGTCGCCGTTAGAAGCGTCATGATCACGAAGACGGGCGCTGCCGCTAAACTTAGCCAGTCGGCGGCGCCCTTAGGGGCAGCGTCACCGCTTTCATTACAAAGCGCGCCGGAATCGCATCCGCCGATATTGATCTTGCTCATGCCTTCCTCCTGCAGTTGCGCGTCGAAACAGTGCCGGCACGTCTCCACCCCGGCATTCGACACCTTGATCCTTATTAGGCGCGATCAGCTTCCGTCTCCCCGGTGTCATGCCAGACCCACCAATCGTATGGCGGTGTCTGGCGATAGCCCTTGGGAGAGTCCTCCCACTCCTCCTGTCGCCCGAGGGCGGTCATATCGAGGTAGTTCCAGGTGTTCCCCATCTGCTCGTCACCACGGCCACCGTTGGTTGAGTAGGTTAGGAATACGCGGTTGCCGTCGCGAATGAACGCCAGCGTGGCGTGCCATTCGGCCACACCGAAGTCGGCGTCGAAATCGTCCGTCAGCGTATACCAAGGGATGTGCGTCCAGCCCATCTGCGCCTTCAGACGTTTGACGTCCGGTTGCGGTGCGCGCGAAACGAAAGCGAGGCTCGTGCCGCGGGCGTTCAGATGGGCGGGATGTGCAACTTGATCGGCCACCATCGAGCAACCGATACAGGCACGCTCCGGCCAGCGGGATACGCCGGGCTCAAAAAAAGCGCGATAGACGATCAATTGCCGCCGGCCCTGGAACAGGTCGAGCAGGCTCAAATTGCCGTTGGGACCGACGAACGCATAAGCCTTATCCACTGCCAACCACGGCATCCGCCGGCGCTCCGCGGCCAGCGCGTCGCGGGCTTTGTTGTGCGCCTTCTCTTTCACGAGCAGCTGCTCGGACGCAGCCTTCCACACCTCAGCCGACACAATCGGCGGCGTTTGCATTCCGAGCAGCTCGCTCATTTGGTTGCTATCAGATGATATGGTCATGCTTCTTGGGCCTCCGAAGTTGGATGTATTTCAAGTGCGGTTCCAGGTTGCCTTTTCGTTGCTGCTACGGGTACAGGAACACTTGCCGCGCATACTCAAATCGTCGGAACTCCCAGCGTTCAGGCGAGGCCATTGTGAGATGGGACGACCATCGGCGCGCACGCGGTACTTGCCTTCTCCCCACCCTTGGGGCCAGTCCGCGGGCGAGTCTTCCCACGGCTCCTGCCGCCCGTAGACGGTCAGGTCGAGCAGCCGGTAGTTGTTGTCCATCGCCTCGACGCCGCGCATCGTCGTCCAGTACGTCTCGAAGACGTCGGATCCTCGGCGTAGGTAGCAAACGAGGTACATGTTGCCTGCGGCGCGGCCGGCGAGAAGCGTATCGAGCGAATCCTGTGCCGAGTACCATGGCATCTTCCAGCCCATGAAATCGCGATAGCGGGCGCTTTCGTCGTATGGACCTTGGCAGAACGTGGCGTAGGTGACGCTACGAGAATGAAGATGGGACAGCTCGCGGACCTGCGTCGTAAAGAAAGTGCAGCCCTCGCACTGCTTCGGAGCCGGGCGGCCATCGTACCACATGAAGTAATAGGCGATGAGCAGCCTACGTCCCTCGAACGCGCTCAGCAGCGTCACAGCCCCGTGCTCGCCGACAAGCGGCGTGGCGCAATTTACCTGGACCATAGGCAGGCGACGGCGGGCAGCCGCGATGGCATCGCTTTCCTGTGTGTGGGCCTTCTCCCGGACCCGGAGCGTACCAAGCTCTGCGTGAAACTCAGCGCGATCGACAGTCCGCGGGAATTCAGGTTGATCGGCTAGGCTCTTGCTCATCAAGCTCTCCGTAACGCCGAGGTCGTTCCGATGCTAATGCTGCTGCCGATGTTCCTGTCAGCGGCTAGGGAAGGGGTGAAAGGGCACTTTGCTTTTCGTCCGCTCTGCGCCGGGCTCACGAGGTCGCACCGTCTCAGTCTAGACTAGGCAGCAATCGGTATGGCGTAAATGCCAAAATGGTGCGATTATCTGCCAATGCTGATTGCGGTCGCCATACTGGTTTATCCGGGATTCGAGCTATTGGACGCCAGCGGACCTGCGTCTGTGTTTGGCACGGCAAATTTTGTGCTTGTGCAGAGGCAAAAAGATCCTGCTTACGAGATTTCGGTAGTGTCGTCGACAGGAGGCGCGGTTCGCAGCAGCAGCGGCGTCAGTGTGGATACGAAACCGCTGTCAAAGGCTCCTCCGCGAAAGCTGCACACCTTCCTTGTTGCGGGGGCAGAGGAAGAGCCATTGCGACAAGTCCTCAAAGACCCTATCGTCCGCGAACGAGCACCTCGCTGGGCCGAGAAATCGAACAGATACGGTTCCATTTGCGCAGGCACATTCGTGCTTGCCGATCTTCAGTTGATTGACGGTCGCCGCGTCGCATCGCATTGGAGTGCATGTCAACCACTGGCTGAAGCCTATCCAAAGGTCGAGGTCGACGAGAACGCGATCTTCGTTGAGGACGGCAACGTATGGACCTCTGCTGGCGTATCGACAGGAATCGACATGGCACTTGCCATGGTTGCCAGTGACACATGTAAAGCTATCGCCAATGACGTGGCGAAGCGGCTCGTCCTTTATGTCCGCCGACCGGGCAACCAGTCACAATTTAGTCCACTGCTGCGAGCCCAGCGAACCGCAGAGCATCCTTTCGGCGACATGATGGACTGGGTGCATCTGAATCTGGAACAGAAGCTGGACGTACCCACCCTGGCGGCGCGGACGGGTCTCAGCGAACGTAGCTTCTTCAGAAAATTCACCGAGGTGATGGGCGAGACGCCGGCGCGCCTGATCGAATCCATTCGGCTGGACGCTGCACGCTTGCTGCTTTCGCAGGGTCTGGCGATCAAGTTGACCGCGTTGCGCGTCGGACTTCCCAGTTCCAGGTTTGCAAAGGCCTTCGAGCGCCGCTTCGGCGTGTCCCCGGGGCTGTATCGAGAAACGCACGTGCAATCGGCGATCCGGGCGAAGACGGCGGGTCAGGGATCAAGCCCTATTTAGTAACCGCGCGCAGAGGACAAACCAGTGATCGAAGACGTGGAAAGTGATCAGCATGGCGCGCTCCGCTCGCCGTACGGTCCCGGTTCCGCGCTGAGGCGGCCGTCGTCGAACAAGCGGTTTCGCAAGATGACGCAGTTCGGTAGCGCGCAAGGCTCATAACTGAGGTCGACTTTTCGTGGAACCGCACCAATCGATCAGCCGAATGGCACACTGGAAGTGCTCTCCCAGGAGTTCTCAGTTCAGGAGGCAATGCGAGATAGGTGCCTTGATCTGGTTTCCTCAAGACATGTATCTAGACTTCAGTTTACGGACGACGAAGCCACTTCCACCTCCCGGTTGACCACTCTCAATGCAATTTCCTGCGGGTCACGCATCCCTTGGGCAAATAGGGAAAGTACCATCCGAGATGTTCTGGCTGTATGTTCATGGGTTTGAGGGTCACGTCCAAGCATGGTCGAAGCGATCATATGCGCGGTTTGCATACAATCCCATTCCTCTGCCGAATATTGTTGTTCATCACGTCTATTGAAGGGCAAATCCAAACTCCATCCTGGAAAAGGCGAGAGCGCGAATGGGTCGCGTCGAAGCTTCTCAAGCGTTCACCAGAATGGTGTGAAAGCACCTGCTGCGATTAGAGTCAACGGAGTATGAGTAGGTTGTAGCCTTCGCCGCATCTTGTTCCCGCCCAAGAGCCTCTCAATCTGGCCGTGCAAGATTTCTCGGTATGAACCGTCCGTCGATAACGATCAGCCCAAAGATCAGCATTGCCATTCCGACGATTTGGTAACTGGTCAGTATCTCAACGAGAAACACAGTGCCCAAAAGAGTTGCGCTGAATGGTACAAGAAATCCAACCAGCTAAATATTAGTGGCTCCGGCCGAGGCCAGCAGCCGACAGAAAATAAGGCTGGCCAAAGCTGTGGAAAGAACGCCTAGTCCGATGAGTTCCCAAAGCGATGATGTGGAAGGGAAGGACATAGTCCAAGGTCTGTCGATCAAAAGCATTGCAGGCAAGACAATGACCGATGAGGCAGTGACTTGCCCTGTGGCAGCCCCTAAAGGCGTGACACCGCTCTTCGCAAATCGGCGACCAAACACACTCGCGAATGCAGATGATGATGCCGCTAGTAGCACAGCAAATTGCGAGAAGACACTGTTGCCAAGGTAGGTCAATGCTGAGGCCCGATGATCACCCCTACACCGGCAAATCCAATGATCGTGCCAGTCAGCCTTATCAGCGAGAGCCGCTCGTTATCCGTGAGAAAGTGAGCAAGGACAACGACGATTACCGGAGAGCTGGCTGCGAGAATGGCGGCGAGGGAGCTTTTGATTTGAGTTTGCGACCACGCTGTCAAACTGACTGGGACGACACTGTTTAGTAGTGCCATCAGGAAAAGAGATCCCCACGTGCGATATCCCCGAGGTATCGGTTGTCGGCTAATAAGCAGTGCGCACCAAAGGACGACCGTAGCCGTCAGAACACGGCTGAAGACAATTGTTATCGTCGGTACATCCCGGAGTGCAATTTGAGTGAAAAAGAATGAACCGCCCTATAGTCCTGACAGGAAGAGCAACGTGGACCATTCAAGTGGCGTCATTGCTCTTGCAAATTTCTGGTGCATTAATGGATTTTCCTACTTACTCCGTGCATGCCAGACCTAACAGCGGTACCTGCGACAAAGCGTTCCCGAACAACCTTCTGGCCAATGAACTGCTTCTAGTCAGCTGGTTGACTTCCTATAATCTCAACGAGCAAGTTCTCCTCCGCGAACTGCCGTCGGATTTGCTGTAAGGCCGCCGCTTCTGAGTAGGCCGTCACAGTGAAAGTCGCTACTGCAGGATCGCTTCCGCCCAGCAGCGGATTTGACATCCTTAATGTCCATAATCTGAGTTGCTTCTCGCTAGCCATTCGCTTCCTCGCAAATGTAAGCGGATAATGGCGTGATAAAATATGGAGTCCAACAGGGTTGGCCTTACACCACTTTTCATTCCCATTCCTCCGCCGGCATTATCCGGTTCAGGTTCTGGGGTCGTTCCTTACTGGAACCTCTCAGCCGACTACGGCTCCCCCTGGTAGATGCAAAGCTAGATGACAAACAATACGGTTGCAAGCTATCGTTTAAGCAGGAAGTTGATAAACCTCAGCATGATCTGCGGCTTCACGCCTTCCTTTGAATGAGGCATGTCGGAGCTCGGCGTCACCGGTCCATGCTCTAAACTCATTTTCAGCCACAAGCACCGGTTTAGTGAACACAAGATACTTGCCTTCAATAGGCGCAGCTGCCTTCTTTCGCTCGAAAATTGCCCGACAGGCTGCAATTGGCGCCGATGTCTACAATCAGCACTTCGCACAATAACGGCTCAGCAGCGAATGGACAGGACGGGAGCTCGAACCTTAATAAAAATTGTGGGTGAAATGAGCCGGCAAAACCCAACCGTTGCGGCTGCATGATTTCTGCCTCCTGCATATCAGAACATATGGGATTTGAACTCGTGAGCCGATCTTACTCACTACGATCGGTAGCGAACGGCGATAGAGTTAGGCGTCATTCGGTGACGAGACAGTTCATCCTGCAACTGGGCTGGAGGATGCGGAAATCCCGATGTCAGGGCACGATATCTCTCCATCCATCAATCAACCGATTAGTTCCTGCCTCAAACATGAAATAGCATCCGCCTCCAATGATCGGTTGGCCGAATTTATTAGAGATTGGTTGGTCCATGAGATCACATAGTAGCAACGTTCCAACGCCTCCATGTGAAAATATCACGACATCCCCACCACCATTTCGTGAGGCTACACAATCGTTGACTGCCGATTTGATTCGGGTCTGTGCATCCTCGGCTGGCTCCCATCCCTGAAGGCTTTCCTCGGGCCTAGCAAAGAACTCGTCCACCATTTCCCAAAACTTCGGAGGGGCGACGTACCCTGTCGAAGAGCGGACATTCTCCCCCAAGCAGGAATTAATAGTGAAATCGACACCGTGAACCAGTTCGAAGGATTCTGCGCAGTCCAATGCCTTGCGTTCATCGCTGACGAAAACATCTGTCACAGTTGAAAGTTCAGGTCGGGTGCAAAAGCCTTCAATCCGCTTTCTCCCATCATCAGAAAGACTCCACTTTGGGACGGGCACATTTGGATCAATGTTTACTTCCGGGTGGGTAACAAAATAGACCTTAGTCATAAAAATACTCCCGTATGAGTCACTGGTGGCGACGGCATCCACCTAGCATATTCTTGGCGTCGTCCGCGACTGATAAGGGCTCGCTTCACCAAACAGGTGGATAGTACGGATAGGAGTCTTGGTAACGTGGATCAATTAACAACTGGCCGGATAATGGCGATCGTGAATGCAGCCTCGGCACGCCTAAAGGGTTCTTTTAAACCGACCAAGTACCACATACTCATGCAACTTGGATCATCACAAGTAGGGAACCGTGAAAGTCAATCTTGATGGGAGGCGATTTGGAAATGGCATTACTAGCGCACGGCTATCGTAGCCGCTGCTCCTGCCATCATTCCGGCACTGGTACGGTTAGCTATTATCATAGCCTTTCGGCTCTTGAATAAACGTCTCGTTTGGCCCGCTGCAACAGTCCATCCGACGTCGATCGAGACCACGACGACCAGCATTGTTAGAGTGAGTTCGAGCCAACCAAGCATTGACACGGCATTGAGGTCAACGATCGTTGGCAACAACGCAACATAAAACATCATAGTCTTTGGATTGCCCATCGTGACCGCGAATCCAGCCGCAAAAAGTTTGGTTTTGGAGACTTCCACAGGCACGATATCGTCAGCAAGAACGATGGGCGCCGTCCACATCTTCCACGCTAAAAAGAGGTAGACCACCCCGACCCACTTAATAATCAGGAAAGCCGGTTGAAAAGTTTGGGCCAGAACAGATAGACCGAATACCGCCAGCGCAAGCCAAATGGCCTCGCCGAACCACATCGCGGCAAGAAAGGGTAACACACCCCGATAGCCTTTGGCGAGAACTCTCGACACGAGCGCCGCGACACTTGGCCCGGGGGAGGCGGATGCAATGGCAAGCGCCGCAGCGAAAACAAGGATCGATGTCAGTTCCACTTCTAACCTCCCAATTCGAGTGTTGAGAATATCTGACGCGGTCACATTGGCAAGTCTGCCCTTGCAATCATCGGGCAGTGCCATTTTCGGGGACAGAGGATAATGAGGGAATGTCGATGTGGGAAGCAACAACTGCTTCTCTAACAGTGGGCGAAGTTTTTGTGAATGGGGAGCAGGGAACCGCGCCGTACCCTCCACCGTTGTCCGATCATGGAAAGTGAATTTTCAAAACCGGTGATCGTAAAATCCCGCTCCGGGCGTCCACGCGCAATCTCATCAGCGGCAGAAGCGCATCAATTCTTATTGTCTGAGTGGAAAGGGCGGCGTAAAGGTGCAACTTGCGCCCGGGCGAAGATCACATGTTCAGGCACAGTGGATGGAAGTTTTTCCACCCGAGAGGCGAGAAAGGCGTTTATTGACGCTGCAGTTGAGGCGGATATTCTTTTGGAATGAAAGCGTATCGCTGCGGCTTCATGGATTGAAGTAGGTGGATAGACTTAGCGAGAATGGCGGTTCCGCTGGCACCAACTGGACGGGATACTATTGTGGTTAGGGAGCTTGTCGGCCAAACCGCGTTCTTAGCCAAGTCCTGGTGGCGTATTTCAATCCTGCTGGCCGTTCCGGGTCTGCGCTGGACGATTCAGCAAATAATTCCTCGTCCAGCGTGAGCTCTCTCAAAGGTATTGGCTCCAGCCGACGGGCATTGGTGTTCAGGTCGTCAATCGTGTTGATCAGCGAGCCTTCCGAACGAACAAGCGCGGAAGATACTGCCTCGACAGTCTGTCCCAAATGTTCTGCAAGCAAGGCATTACGCCGTGCCAAAATGGCCTTGCGCGTGTTAACCTCATCCTCTTGCGCTTCGATAATGATATCGCATTCGGTATCAAAGCCCATTGAACGGTTGTTAAGATTGGCCGATCCAATTTTCAAAATCATGTCATCTGCGACCATGATTTTGGCATGAACGTAGATTGGCGTTCCGGCTTCATTGACCGGATAAAAGATGCGAAATCTGCCGTATGCATCCGCGTCCTGGATCAGCTTCATTATCCGAACTCGCGCTGAGTCCATAAATTTGGATTCAAGCCATCCTCCGGCGCCAAGCGGACTGATCATCACTATTTCCGGTCCATCCTTTTCGCAGAGCCGCTGCGCCAGAGCCTCAGCTATCCTTCGTGAGGCAAAATACTGGCTCTCGATGTAAAGTGAATGCTTGGCCGACAAAATGATGGCAAGCGTTACCGTTTCGATCTCTACGATCTGTCCTCGGGTTCCAAAGGCCGGTGCTGTCCTTGCGATTCCCACACTCACGCCGGTGAAGTCTACACCAATATTGCCCGGCCAGAGATCGGTTTCGGACGTAACCGGTTGCACTCTCTCTCCGGTTGCCGCCAGCCACCTATCCTTGGCCAATTCCGCAAGGGAACGGGCCGCTGGACCGGTAAGGCAGGTGGTTGCATCGTGCCAGGGACGCATTTTCCTTCCCCATGGCGAATGTCTTGCTGGATCGTTTTCCAGATGGCATGGAGTGTCCCACCTGCCAACCGTCATATCGATACCTCCGCAAAACGCGACACTGTCATCGATCACAAGGATTTTCATGTGGTGGGCAGAAAGTTTCGGATGCGCGCCGTCAAGCTTCAAATTGACTCGCTTTCCGAAGATCCACTTCAAAAAGTAAAAAGGCGTCTCTCCCCTCAATAGGGAGGTGAACAATCCGACGTCCCATTTCAAAATCCTAACCTCGAGATCGGGCTCGCGGTCTGACAACCATTCAATGAATTGCCCGATTTTGTTTGGACCATCCGCGCGGGGCAGTTGCGGCTCCATTTCGATGCGGGTATCGAAATCCCACCCGATCAAAATGATCGAATGTTTCGCCTTTAACATGGTTTGTTTGGCGGCGCGAAAAAAGTCCGAAGCGTCGACAATCACAGAAAGGCGATCAGCTCGCTGTAGTTTCCAGCAAGTCTCACCTTCGATCATTCGGCTTTTCATGAGGGACATCTTCTTATCGTTTACGCAGGATCGACTTCTACGGCGATGAACGCCGAAACGAAAGAACAAAGTTCCAAATCCAGCGGAACGACGGCGGAGCGCGCGGGTCAAACGTGTCGGCAGGCAGCGCGTACCGGCCCATCGGATCTCTTAATTGTAAATCTCTTCTCATGGGGACCTTCATAGGTAATCCAACAGGTGACCTGGTTGGCGCTCACAGATCGCCCTGCAACATTGGCGTATGAAAGCCGACTAAGGGAGATTTGCGAATTGTTCCAATTACGCGCATGGTTTTCTGAGAGTGTGCTGGAGGTCATATCACTCGACAGCGCACATGTCTCATCGCCAAATTTTGTTGGTTGTGGCTGGACCTGTTGAATGGTGTACTGGTGCGTGTCTAGTGGAACGAAATCCATGCGTGTTTTGGACAACCTGAATTGTACTATCGTTGCGAAGAGAGTTAGAGTTTACGACCCGGCTTTTGGCATCCCCCACCAACACCTAACAAGCGACCTTCTAAGGTGGCATCCTGCCTTCGAAGCTCAAATGGTTTTATGCTGTCTATAATAATAGTTAAGTGAGAGTTTTCCACATACACATTACTGTATATTGAATGTTGCATTTCGTCTTAATCGCTTGCTCGGGAACTATCGCGCCCCGTCGTTGTTCCCAAACGCCCGCTGCGTTGATCGGGAATGGAATATGATATGAATTTCGCGAAAAGAGACTGCATTATTGTCGGAGGTGGACCGGCCGGGTTGACGGCTGCGATTTATCTGGCGCGCTATCACCTGTCGGTGACGATTTTTGACGATGGAACCAGCAGGGCGGCCAGTATTCCAGTTTCCCATAATCACGCTGGCTTCCCCGGCGGCATTAACGGCGCGGAGCTGCTCGCCCGGATGCGCGCTCAAGCCTCGATGTATGGCGCCGAGATTCTGCATCAACGCGTGACGGCATTGCGCAAAGCAAAAGAGAAATTCGTTGTTTCCTTCGGCGACGGTTCCTTGTCTGCCCGAACCGTTCTCATCGCTACAGGCGTCATCAACCGTATGCCGTCCATGCCGAAGGACAAGCATGATGAAGCACTAAGGCATGGGCTCATCCGCTATTGTCCGGTTTGCGATGGTTACGAGGTCACGGACAAGCGCGTGGCGATTATTGGCCACGGCTCGCAAGCATTCAACGAAGCCATATTTCTCAGAAGTTATAGCCGAGACATCACATTGCTGTCTCCTTCAAATGAGCATCACCTTACATCTGGTGAAGAAGCGCGGCTGCAGGATCTGGGGATTGCGGTTGAGCGAGGACCGATCGAAATTGAGGTTGAGCAAGACACAGTTGTGATCGGCACCCGCTCCGGTTTTCATCGGTTTGACTCCATCTACCCCGCGATGGGGTCGGATATCAGATCGGAGCTCGTCTTAGGGGTCAGTGCGACATTGTCGGAAGAACGTTGCATCTGCGTCGACAGTCGCCAGCGCACGAATGTACGGGGTCTGTATGCCGCCGGAGACGTTGTAATGGGCCTGGATCAGATCAGCCACGCGATGGGGCAGGCCGGTGTTGCGGCGACTACAATCAGGAATGATCTTTGCGAGATATCGGTGCTGCTACGCTAGACCAAACACAGTTTCTCACCAGACAGCCATCTTCTGGTGCCTTAGACGGTCGCCGATCCGAAACACCTCCGGACTGGGGCTTACGATGCCAATTTTCTATTTTGTTCATCATGAGTTTCGCCCGTGGGCGATGCGTCCTTTGGCGGACTGTAAAGCATCTTTGCTTGCAGTTCTCCGCTGTTCATTGGTGGCGCACTAACGGCTTCTACCAAAGTATCCATCGCTTTTTTGATTTTCGTCCGTCCAACGTGAATACCAGCCTCTTTAGCTGCAGCCACGAATGCGGCGCGGGCTTTTTGTCTGGGGACTTTTTTCTCGATCGCGTCCAGACAGGTCTGTCTGGCATGGTCTAGCGTAGGGCTTTGATAAGCCGGCCAGCTCATTAGAAGAAACTGGGTAGCTTCTTCGAGCGAGTAAAAGATGCGGATTTCGGATCGGGTTTCGGACAAGATCTTTACTGGACGGAACATTGCAATTTCCTTGCTGGATAGCAGGGTGAAACAAGTGCAGGTCTGGTTAGGTTCCTTTTATTCATTCAATTTCCCACGGCTATCAACCAGGCTCTAAAACACCAAACGGGATTGGGGGAACCTTCGAAGACGTTTGTTGTTGTTCTAGCACCGCGACCCGTGGTCACAACTGAAAGGACGAAAACAATGGCAACTCCAAAAACCTTGGAAACACTTTTTCACGAGACACTCAAAGACATCTATTATGCCGAGCGTAAAATATTGAAGGCCCTGCCGAAGATGGCGAAAAGCGCTACCTCTCCGGAGCTAAAAGCAGCGTTCGAGAAGCATAAGGAAGAAACGGAAGTTCAGGTCGAACGGCTGCAGCAGGTGTTCGAGGGGATCGGCAAACCTGCCCGCGGCAAGACCTGCGAGGCAATCGAGGGCATCATCGCTGAGGGTGAAGAAATCATGGAAGATTTCAAGGGCCAGCCAGCACTTGATGCTGGTCTTGCTTCAGCTGCACAAGCCGTAGAACATTATGAAATTGCCCGTTATGGCACCCTGGCGCGTTGGGCCAAAGAACTTGGATACACCGAAGCCCACGAACTGCTGGTGGCAACGCTCAACGAAGAGGAAGCGACTGACGAGGCATTGTCAGCCTTGGCCGAAGCTTCACTTAATCCTAACGCGCTAGCGTCTTAAACTGACGGCCGGATACCCGCCGGTTGTCTGGCCAACCTTGCGGGATGTGTAAATGCCGAAATACCGCTTTGAGTTTTGAAAGCCATGCAGAACAGTAATCTGGTTCTTAATCCAGGCGTTCGATGTCATTGAGGCTACGCAGCCCGATCGATCGCTTCAAGATGGGGGTACGAACGAGTAACGGCACAAGCCCTCGATTGCATCCCTATCTCCACATTCGTGGCTCGCGCGATCCAAGACACACATCTCGTATCGGGACATACTTAGCGGACAACTGGCCCCCGGAACTCGAATAAATCTCATGAAACGACTGATGCAAAAGACATTACAACGCCGCCGCCCCTCGTATGCCTCTGTAAAGGATAGCTAGCGTGTTGGAGCGTACAGCGGAAGAAATCACAGCGCGACGTGCCCGGCGTGCCGAGCGCCGACAAAAACAGCGAGACGCGAATGTTGATCGTGCCAGTAAAATGCATCAGGAGCGCGTGGCCAATCCGCAAACCGTCGAAATCGTGACGGGTGATCTGTCTGGACGCATCCATATCGGTTGTTCTGGATGGTATTATTGGCATTGGAAGGGGAATTTTTATCCTGCGGATATACCCACGAGCCGCTGGTTCTCGATTTATCAGGACCGGTTCAAGACGGTCGAACTCAACGCTCCATTTTACTCTTGGCCGACAATCGTAGCGGTCAAAACCTGGATTCGCCAAGCGGACCCAAGCTTCCTTTATACAATTAAAGTCTGCGAGCTGATCACCCATATCAAGCGGTTCGAGGAGACGAAAATTCTGATCAAAGATTTCGGCTACATCGCCGACCTCCTCGGCCCACAAATGGGATGTTTTCTATTTCAGTTGCCGCCAAGCGTGCGGTATAGCCCCGAAATGTTGCGATCGATTTTATCACAAATGGACATTCGCCGTAGGAACGTCGTCGAATTTCGTCACAAGAGTTGGTGGAACGAGGACGTTTTCAGCGCGTTTAAAGTCGCCGGGGTGACGTTCTGCTCGTGCAGCGGTCCTCGGCTGCCGGATGAACTCGTGCAGACAGCAGATGACCTCTACATCCGGTTTCACGGAGTCAAACAGTGGTATCGCCACGATTATAGCGATGCCGAACTCATGATATGGGCTCAGCGCATAAAGCAATCCAGCGCCAAAACGGTATGGATCTATTTCAACAACGATCGTGATGGCCGTTCTATCAAAAATGCCCAGCGCATGTCGGAATTGATGGGCGGCGGTATCGGCTGATTTACCCGTCGCTGTGGTTGCGACTGGATAATGCTAGCAGCCAGCAGCGACATGACGTTAGCCTCCCGATTGGCGGGAACGCCCAGAGCCACGTCGGTTTCCATGGCCAACTCGTCAAGTGTGGAACCTATCAACTAACGAATAGTTACCTTTTCAGCTGATCCACGGAGGTCAGAAACCATTGGAGGTAACGATGAACCGTTTCGTGATAGCACTTGGTGCTCTTTCTTTCCTTTCAACAGCACACGCGCAGGACACCGGCACAAAACCGGCCGCAGATCCGGAGACACCAGCAGTTGCTACACCTGATACAGTAAATCCGTCCGCTCCCGTGCCCGGAGAGAACAGTTTCACTGAGGCGCAGGCAAAGGAGCGCATTGAAAGCAAAGGGTATTCCGAGGTTAGCGGTCTCACCAAAGGTGAAGACGGAGTCTGGAGCGCTACGGCCACCAAGGATGGGAAATCATCGAACGTAAAGCTCGACTATCAAGGAAACATCACAGAGGTCGCGAAATAATCGCGACGCAGAAAATCAAAAGGGAGATTTGATGTGCAGACGGTAACAGGACTTTACGATAACCACAGCGACGCGAAAGCGGCAGTAAATGCGTTGGAGGACGCTGGCATCTCGTCGTCCGATATCACTATCGTCGGCCGCGATGGAGAGGACCGCGACAGCAATGCCGGGGAGGGTGCTGCGGCCGGCGCCGGTGTAGGCGCAGTTGTTGGAGGAACAGGCGGACTTCTGGCTGGATTGGGAATGCTGGCGATCCCTGGCGTTGGCCCCGTTGTTGCTGCCGGCTGGCTGGCGGCAACAGCAGCTGGCGCAGTAGCGGGGGCAGCAGCAGGCGGTGCCGCTGGAGGCATTATCGGCTCCCTCACGACCTCCGGTGTCGATGAGGACGATGCGCATGTGTACGCAGAAGGCGTTCGCCGTGGCAGCACGCTCGTCTCTGCGCGCGTGGAAGATGAGCACGCCGATGCGGCAAGAGCTATTCTCAGTGACGAAAGCGCCGTCGACCTGGAAGCGCGGCGGTCAATGTATCGTGAAGAAGGCTGGGACCGTTTCGATGAAAACGCGCCTGAATACACGGATGACGATGTTCTCAAGGAACGTGATCGCCTTCGCCAGACACGCGACCTGATGCCTTAACTTGACTGCCCCATTCCGGCATACCGGGATGGGGCGCATCCAGGACCAGTACCCGTGTTGAGCAAGAAACCAAAACAGCATCTCAAACTAAGGTGATGCAAAAGGTAGTTTCGCAAAAGGTAAAACCAAATCCGATGATGACGGTGTCGCAAGCGCCAATCCGCGAGTGCTTTCGGAGAAAAAAGATGGCCACGTTACACTGATCAAGCCCAAAACCATGTCGAGGCAATCTTATGGGAGCAGGTTTAAGATACGGCCCGATAGGCAGGTCAGCTGTTCACCTCTGCGTGGACATGCAGGGAATTTTTACAGGCAGCAGTCCATGGGCGATGCCTTGGTTTGAGACCGTTCTTCCCAAAATTTGCAAGCTCGTGGAACGACAACCCGAGCGCACCGTATTTACGAGGTTTGTGCCCCCGGCCGCGTCAGAAGGCGCGGGTGGGCGTGGATGCGTTACTACAGAAAATGGAGCAACATGACCCTTGATCAGCTTACTCTTGATCAAGTCGACCTTGTTTCAGAATTGAGGACTTATGTTCCTCCAGCCCGGATCTTGGACAAAAACATCTACTCACCTTGGCCTTTCACGGAGCTTCATAAAATACTTTTGTCGGCTAATGTAAATACACTGTTGGTCTCCGGAGGAGAGACGGATGTTTGTGTTCTGGCGACGGTGTTGGGTGCAGTTGATCTTGGTTACCGGGTGATTGTAGTAAGCGATGCTGTGTGCAGTTCCTCAGACCAAGCGCACGATGCAATGCAGAGCTTTTATTCCGGACGCTTGTCACTCCAGGTCGAAACTGCAGAAACTCCGCAAGTTCTGGGCGGATGGTCGTCGAAAGATTGATCTGCCCGCAACTCCTATTGCTCGTTCGCGCAGCTTTTCGCCTTTTCAACTTCGTCACGAAACCAATAACCTGTGAAGACGTTTGCGTTGAAAGGGAGATGCAGAATGTCAGATTCGAGTACAACTACAATCCGGGCCATTTTTGAAACACGCGATGCCGCAGAGATGGCTGTTGAACACCTCGTCCAACAACACGGCGTAGAACGGCCCAACGTTTTTATTCAATCAGCTACCAGCGACAACACGGCCGGTACCGCACCGTCAGCACAGGACAATGAAGCGAAACTGGGAGGGGAGATCGAGATTTCCGTTGAAATTGCCGCCAATCAGGTCTCCGTTGTTCAACATAGTCTAGGCGACGCAGGAGCTATCCGGGTTTCAGGCAAATAGGGGATTATCAGAGCAAAAAAATCGTTCGCAATTGAGAGATCGGAACCCATGGCTGAGAAACTGGCGACATATCGTTCCAAACGTGATTTCCAAAAACCAGGGAACCAAGCGGAGAAACCGATCTTGCTCCATCCCCACGTCTGCGGTTCGTAATCCAAAAGCACGATGCCACCCGCCTGCACTATGATCTTCGGCTGGAGCTTGATGGAGTCTTCAAATCCTGGGCCGTGACGAGGGGGCCGTCGCTGGATCCCCATGATAAGCGTCTGGCCGTCGAGGTCGAGGATCATCCGCTGGATTACGGCGACTTCGAGGGCACGATTCCGAAAGGGCAATACGGCGGCGGCACTGTGATGTTGTGGGATCGGGGGTACTGGGAGCCAGAAGGAAAAAACGCCGGAAGAAGCGCTTGCCAAAGGCGACTTCAAGTTCACGCTGGAAGGTGAGCGGCTCCGTGGAAGCTTTGTTCTCGTGCGCATGCGGCACGACCGGAACGGGGGCAAACGAACAAACTGGTTGCTCATCAAGCATGAGGACGCTTCTTCCGTCGATGCAAACGGAGCGGCTATCCTTCAGGAGTTTGACATTTCCGTAGCATCCGGCAGAACGATGAATGCTATCGCTTCCGGCAAGGGAAAGAAACCGACACCGTTTATGTCACAACAGCCTGTCGGGGCCGACGCTGTTTGGGATAACCTACACGGAGTTGCTTCTGATGAGCGCAAAAAAGGAACCCCTGTCAACGATAAGACTACAAACCCTGTAGCGCCTCAATTCATCACTCCCCAGCTTTGCGAAACAGTTACTCGACCGCCATCCGGCGATGAATGGATTCATGAAATCAAGTTCGATGGATATCGTATCCAGATGTCAGTCGAGAATGGCCATTCCGTTCTGAAGACCAGGAAAGGCTTGGATTGGACCGCGAAGTATCCCGCTATCGCCCGATCTGCATCGAAACTGCCAAATGCGATCATCGACGGAGAAATCTGCGCGCTCGATGATAATGGTGCGCCCGACTTCGCGGCTTTGCAGGCTGCATTATCGGAAGGAAAGTCCGATTCTCTGGTTTATTTCGCCTTCGATCTGCTATTCGTCGGGAAAGAGGATTTAAGAAAACGACCACTGACATTGCGCAAAGAGCGGCTTGCCGCGCTCCTTAACGACGCGGGAGACGATCCGCGCCTTCGGTTCGTCGAACATTTTGAAACGGGTGGCGATGTCGTCCTTCGATCTGCTTGCCGGCTGTCTTTGGAAGGCATCGTGTCCAAACGGAAAACCGCACCGTATAGATCAGGTCGCACCGAAGACTGGGTAAAATCCAAATGCCGCGCCGGCCATGAGGTGGTGATTGGTGCTTACGCAAAACAAACGGTAAGTTTCGCTCCCTCTTGGTAGGCGTCAATCGGGGTGACCACTTCGTTTATGTTGGCCGGGTCGGAACTGGATATGGTGCCAAAACCGTTTCAACGCTGCTCCCTAAGTTGAAAGAAAAAGAAGCAAACCAATCGCCCTTTACAGGGATAGGTGCGCCGAAGAAAACATCTGATATAGTTTGGTTAAAGCCGGAACTCGTCGCTGAAATCGAGTTCGCCGGATGGACGACAGATGGCCAGGTGCGTCAGGCTGCCTTTAAGGGCCTGCGGGAAGATAAACCAGCAGGCGAGGTGCAGGCGGAAACGCCCGCATCGCCCAGAGTTGAAGTTGCCGATCCGGAGCCTGCCACTCGCCAACCTCGTCGCAAAGGCGAAAAGGTGCCCGTAGTGGGAGTTTTGATATCGAGCCCCGACAAGGAACTTTGGCCCGATGCGAATGACGGTAAACCAGTCACCAAGCTTGACCTTGCACGATACCACGAGGCTGTTGGATCATGGCTTATCAACCATATCAAGGGACGCCCATGCTCCATCATCCGGACGCCGGACGGCATCGGGGGAGAACAGTTTTTTCAGCGTCACGCCATGCCAGGAACATCAAATCTAATCGAGCTGATCAATCTGCCCGGTGTCAAGAAGCCATATCTGCAGATCGACCGGATAGAAGGTCTTGCTGCGGTTGCCCAGATTGGCGGCATAGAAATCCACCCTTGGAACTGCGAGCCTGGTTATCCTCTGGTGCCAAGACGTTTGGTATTCGATCTTGACCCTGCACCCGATGTTCCATTTTCTGTGGTTGTTGCTGCGGCACGGGAAGTGCAGGACCTCTGGATGAGCTCGGACTTGTGAGTTTCTGCAAGACCACGGGCGGCAAGGGTCTGCACGTGGTGACGCCGCTTCTTGTCGAAAATCGCAAAAAACTGTCCTGGTCTGAGGGAAAGAAATTCGCACACGACGTTTGCGAGCTGATGGCGCGTGACCATCCGGATCTTCATCTTATCAACATGACGAAAAGCCTGCGGCACGGTCGAATTCGCATGGCGACTGAAGTGGCACCATTGTCGCCGTGCGCACGGCAGGGGCTTCGGTATCAATGCCACTGTCGTGGGCGCAGGTGAAATCTGATCTTGATTCTAAGCGGTTCACAATGCGAACTATGCCCACACTTATTTCGAAAAGCATAGCGTGGCAAGACTACCGCGATGGCCAGCGACCGCTGCAACGGACAATAGAGCGCCTGGCCAAATCAAGAAAAACGGAGAGTCCCACATAGGTTTCTCCTACGACGACGCGGTCCATCCCGGATGAACAGAATTTAACGGCCCACTTTATGAAGTGCTACGCGGCGACGGAGCTGCAGCGCGAATCTTTTTGAGTTGCTCCAGCTTATGGCGATTGTGAGAAACCCTCGCTGCCGAAAAGTCGGAACTTTTCGAGATCATGTCCAGCATCTCGTCGCATTCCTCAACAGAGACCACTCCTCGCAAAGTTAGGAGATCCAGCAACTGGATCAACGTCCCTTCCACTGCTAGAGAGCGTTGGCGGGCTTCGTTTTGATCGCTTTGGTCCATTATAACCATCCTAAAGTAACCGCAGTGATTGGCAAAACTCCTGCCACGACGGGAGCTTCAATGGGCGTTTTTGAATTTATGTGGTCAGATAACGGTCTTCATCCTCATCCCGCTGGCGACCGCCGATTGCGGCAGCAACACTGGAGATGAAGGCTCCGATCAGAAGCGACAATGCGGTCGTGAATACCGTTGTTGCTCCAACCTTCCGGGCTGTCTCCGCTGTTTCGAGCGCTGACTTTTTGGCCTCTTCAATACGAGCCAGAACGCCATCAACGCGTGCCTTGGCATCTGCCTCGCTCAAGCCGGTGCGTGAGGCAACCAGCTGGTCGAGATAGGCGCGATCATCGGCAGGCATTTCACCTGTAGTCGCTGCGTTCAAGAGAATGCGCGATACTTCCGATGCAGCCTGACCTGCCTGTTCCGCATTGGCAGCGGCCGGGCTGCCGGGGCGTAGCAGGTTGTCGACAAAGTAGTTTGCCGAGTCACTGTTTGCGGCAGCATCTGCTGCTGTTGAAGCTGCGCTGGCGGCACCCGAGGCAACGCTGGAAGCGGCTTGAACACCGGCGCCAATCGTCGAAGAGATCGCAGAACCGAGAACGGCAACGAGAAACAATGTTGCAATTGCCCATGAGATGAACCCATGTGCCGTATCACGGAAATAGACTTCATTCGTGTGAACGCCGGACCATTTGGTGCGCAGCCTGCCGGTCAGGTAACCACCGAAAGCAGCTGATACCCATTGCACGATGATCAGCCCGACGGCTGTAGACACCGCAAACGTTGCGGCGGATGCGCCTTCAGACGCAAATGGTGAGACCATTGTCAGCCCGAACCCCGAACCGAACAGCGTAAGCAAAAGCGTGATTGCAGTCGCAGCGACGGAGCCCGCAATGATTGGCCCCCAACTTACTGCGGACGAGCTGGATTCCGTGGTCGGATCAGCGCCCACGTTCAAATCTGTGAGGGACATGATGTTCTCCTATCGCATGAACAGAAAGAGGAGAATGATGATTGGAATCGGAATTCCGAGTAACCATAGAAGAATACCGCGGCCCATGGGAAACCTCCTGTAATGACCTATTCTGTCAGGTCACGAATGTTTAAGCTCAACAGAGCTGATATTTTAATGCACTGATGATGGATTAGTTCCACCTGGAATCATTTTCAAAGACGGAGCGCACAGCGCTCCGTAAGATTGTTTTGCTAATGCATTTTCACATTTGGTTCGCGTGACCAGATGCGCAACTTTCCAAGCTGCATGATAAACTTCGCGATATCGTCCGGTCCGTTCAGCTGTATGACGCCTTCATCGAGTTCACCGGAAACTCCGGCCTTGTCGAGCAATTTAACTGCTGACGCGTTGTAGCCGATAAACTTGCAATGGGCGAAAGCATCGGCCACGAAATCACGGGCAGTCGATTCCTTGACCAATTCTCCGACGCCTTGCTCTGAGGGCAGCAGAGCCACAGCATCATATAGAACTGACGGGCCGCCATCTATCATTTGATCTGCTTCTACAAACGTTCCATCAGACGCCGTGGCTCCGCTGACCGTCGGCGTGATGACCTCGAAAACAGCTTTCTGGGCTATTACTGCCTTTTGCAAACCTTTCAGTAGCGTCATATCAAATCCGTCGGTCAGCAGAATTCCGAGCTTTCTACCCTCAAATCTTTGGGGCCCGTTCTTGACAATGCTGAGCGCAGGAGAAGGGTCAAGATCCTGACGTGTGGGAATGGCCGCTTCGGCGGCGACAGGCATAGTTTTCAGACCCAGGCCCTTGGCGACCCTTGATGCCAGTGTCTCATCTATGTTCAAAAGATGCGAAACCATCCGTTCACGGATCACCGGAGTTTTTACCTTGCTGAGTTCAAAGGTCAAAGCGGCGATTATGTGCTTTTGTTCAGGTAAGGTTTGCGAGATGAAGAACTGACGGGCTTGGCTGTAGTGATCTGCAAAGGATTCAGCACGCAGCCTTACTTTTTGGCCGGACTCCGCGTCAGCAAATGAGCGGAATCCTCTATCAGGGGACTCTCTCGGGCCTTCAACCCATGAATTTGGCTGATAGTTTACCCGCCCGACGGGATTGCGCATTGCCATATGCCCATCCTGCTGGAAGTGAGCAAAAGGACATTTTGGGGCGTTGATGGGAATGTGCGTGAAATTGGGCCCGCCGAGCCTTTTGAGCTGGGTATCCAGATATGAGAAATTACGCCCCTGGAGCAACGGGTCGTTTGAGAAATCGATGCCGGGCGGGACGTTCTGGGTCATGAAGGCGACCTGTTCGGTTTCTGCAAAGAAGTTGTCGGGCATTCGGTCCAAAACGAGACGGCCAACAGGGATAGGACGCAGAATCTCTTCCGGGATAATCTTGGTCGGATCCAGAATATCGAATTCGAAATTATCAGCAAATTCCTGATCGAATAACTGGACTTGCAATTCCCATTCGGGAAATGCTTGCGACTGGATCGCATCCCAGAGGTCACGGCGATGGAAATCAGGATCCGCACCATTGATTTTAACGGCCTCATTCCACGCCACGGATTGGAGTCCGAGCTTCGGCTTCCAATGGAATTTGACGAACGTTGACTCGTCCCTCGCATTAACCAATCGGAAGGTATGGACGCCGAAGCCTTCCATAAACCGAAACGAACGGGGTATTGCCCGATCGGACATCGTCCACATAATCATATGCATGCTTTCGGGGGTCAGGCTGATAAAATCCCAGAAGTTATCATGTGCTGACTGGGCTTGCGGAAAAGCGCGGTCCGGCTCTTCCTTTACCGCGTGAACCATATCCGGAAACTTTATAGCGTCCTGAATAAAGAACACCGGGATGTTGTTCCCGACCAGATCCCAGTTGCCTTCCAGCGTATAGATTTTGACGGCAAAACCTCTGACATCTCGTGCCAGATCAAAGGAACCCTTGCTGCCAGCCACCGTCGAGAATCTGACGAAAGCGGGGGTGCGTTCGCCCGCCCTTTGAAACAGGTCAGCCCGCGTATACTGGGCCAAGGATTCGTAGGTTTCAAAAAATCCGTGAGCACCGTAGCCACGTGCATGAACCACGCGCTCGGGAATGCGCTCATGATCGAAATGAAAAATCTTTTCACGAAAGTGGAAGTCCTCAAGCACAGTTGGTCCCCGTGCTCCTATCTTCAGCGAGTTTTGATCATCCGCTACCGGGCCACCTTGCGCCGTCGTGAGTATTGGAGTGTCGGTCGATGCCAGCTGATGCAGTTCTCCACCCGAACCGCGATGGAGTTTTTGATCATGGATCGTTGCGTTATCTGCCGGCGAACTTTTCGAAGATTTGGGCATTGTAGTCCCTCTATGGTCTAGTGCGGGAATTCGTGGTGATCAGCGCTTGGTCTTGGAACCGCCCAAGGCATCGGCAAGTGCGTCAAGATCGGCGTCGGTCTGTATTTCTTCCTGTAGAGTGGCATCCAACAATTTGGCAGCATCTGAGTTACCAAGAGACGTCGCCAGCTTTTTCAAAGCTTTATATTTTGCGATCTCATAATGCTCGACCGCCTGCGCACCGGCGGCTAACCCAAGATCGAGAGCCGGGCTGTTTTTATAATCGGCAATGATTAGTTCGCCTTCTTCAATTATCGCATCTATGCCTGCGCAGGTCTTTGCCACCACGGGCTGACCCAATGTTGCAAAAACTTTTTCGAGGCGACCGACATGCCCTTCAGTCTCCTTTCGGTGTTTATCAAATGCAGCTGTCAACTTGTCCGAAGTTGCAGCCGCCGACATCTTAGGCAGGGCTTGCAGAACTTTACGCTCGGCATAAAGGATTTCCTTCAAGCCATCATTGTAGAGGTCTTCGACTGATTTGTTTTGCATGATGCTGGTTCCTTTGCAGTCTTAACCTTGGTTGGAGAGACTGGTTCCCTCGCACGAGGAAAATATGTTCTCCTAAGCTCCGGTCTCACTGTCTCGTGCGGACACAGCTTAGACTCCGGCGAGCCCTTGAAACGCAGGAAGATGGACAGAACAACCAGCATGGCGGTTGAAAAGAACTCCGACTGCCAGTTCTGGAAAGACTCAAACCAGAACTGGGAACTCGCAAAATGTTCAATCACACTGCGCGTGGCTTCGTGGTGTATGGTGGCTTGGGAGTTGTAGGACGCAGAACTGGCTATTAGATGCCCGACGAAGGAGGTTAAAAATAATATGGCCAAGGCCAGGCCCAGAGAATAGCGATATATCCATCGGCCCATCGCAGAACGTCTGAGCCAAACAGGATACGACTTGGCCGTCAACTTGTCCTCGGCTGTTGAGGCTTCATCTGGATCACGCGACTCCGCAGATCCTTTTTGGAACAGCAAGGCAGTCAGCATGACGTAGAATGAAATTTGCAGCCATTCGCTTTCCCAGTTTTCGAAGAGAGCCGATAGGAAAGACTCATCCATGGTATAGCCTAGCAGAGTTAGGGGTGGCAGACCATGGCTGATGAGCTCAGCATTCTCTTGGTACCAGCCTGAGATCCACATTCCGAGCAAACTACCCAGAAAGGCGAGGGTCAACACAATCGTCAAACCATTGTTATTCAGCAATTTTTTCATTTTTTAGAACCTCCCGGTGGGCGTTAGATCGGACGCCTCACACTCAACACCCCTGCAAGGATGCGGTCCCGCCGATACGGCTTCGTTTTTATAAAACGAGGTGGCGCGGCTGCGCTCCAGCGCCATCCCGGGATTGAAATTACCAATCCTCTGTCCCTGCTTGGTTCGGAAGCTGCCTGCCACATGTAACCCACGGTAGACGAGATTGAGAATTATAATTGTAAGCGGGAATTGCGATTTCCGGTTGGTCCAGTGTCCCAGTGTATATACCAACCTCATCCGATCCATCGTAATTCAGGGAGATCGGCGTTCCGCAATCACCACAAAAACTTCTGATCGCCAAGGGTGACGAACGCCGTTGTTTTGGCAGGGCTGACATCCATCTGAGCTTGTCCGATTTAACCCAACTTAAAACCGCAAATGCGCTACCTGTGGCGCGTCGGCACATGTCACAGTGGCAAAGATGAGTTCGCTCGATTTCAGCTAAATGAAATCTGACGGTGCCACATAAACAACCGCCGCTGATTTGCTTTGGCATGATATGTCCTCCGGGACAGAAAACCCATCAGCCAATCTAATGTTCCGATACAACCAGAATTCGGGTCAGTTTTTGTAATCCATGCAAATGCCATGGAAGTTGTGTTTCACTACCACTGTCACCACATTCCATCTTAGAGCGTCTTGCGCACCACGGATTCGAACAGGGGTTATAGCAATCAATGGCAAGACGAGCTGGCAGTGCGGATTTACCGCTGCACGGAGGACGGGTTCCCCGCTGGCTGGGCGATCGGATGACGAAGCTCGGAGCACTTATGTGCGAAGCGATCATTCACCATTACGGCCGGGATGAACTCTTGCGCCGACTGTCTCACCCATTCTGGTTTCAGTCTTTTGGTGCAGTGATGGGCATGGACTGGCACTCCTCAGGTATCACAACCAGTGTGATCGGCGCGTTGAAACGTGGCCTTACCCCAATGTCGAATGAATTGGGAATTCATGTTTGCGGCGGGCGCGGCTCTCACTCGCGAAAAACGCCTTCGGAGCTGAATGCGATTGGAGAGCGTGTAGGAATTGACGGAAGAGCTCTCGGACAAGCCAGCAGACTGGTCGCAAAAGTAGACAGTGCCGCTGTGCAGGATGGCTTTGATCTTTATCTCCACGGTTTCATTGTTGCCGATGATGGAAAGTGGGTCGTTGTCCAGCTGGGAATGAATGGGGATAGTCGACAGGCAAGACGTTATCATTGGCTATCTGAGGGACTGACCAGCTTTGTCGATGCTCCTCATGCCGCAATCGAAGGTCAGCAGGTCGGAAATATTATCAACCTTGCTGATCGTCGCGCAGCGGACTCGCGGGTACAGCAAATCGAGGTTTTGAAGACATTGAATCCTGGCCGGATTGTCGAGGAGGTGGCAACTCTCGAGGGGACGCCTGCAGTCAAGCCGACCCTTTCAGACCAAATGCTCCTGCCGCATCTTGTCATGCCGGAGCACCATGATGTTCGGGAGAGTGACATCATCATGCGTCGCCTTTACGGCAATATCGCTGCGGCAGTCGAGGCGGCTCCGGCTGATTTCGAGAATCTGCTTCTCGTTCCCGGAGTCGGACCTCGTACGGTCAAGGCGCTTGCAATGGTTGCCGAGGTTATGCACGGCGCACCTTGCCGTTTTTCCGATCCTGCGCGATTCTCGCTTGCCCATGGCGGTAAGGATCGCCATCCGTTTCCCGTGCCCCTCAAGGTTTACGATGAAACTATCAACGTTCTGAAATCCGCTGTCAAAAATGGCAAGCTGGGGCAGCGCGAAGAGCTGGATGCACTTGCGCGGCTGGACAACCAGTCCAGGCAGTTGGAACGGTATGTGACCGGACCTGATTTGAAGGAAATTGTTGCCGGGGAATTCGAGCAATCAACACAGTGGGGCGGCCGCAGTGTTTTCGGTTGGGAGAAACCGCAAGACTGATCGTTATTCTTGAATCCAGCTATTTTGACGGTGAGAGCGTGATAAGCCCGACGGCAATGATTGCCAGCAATATCCCGGCGAGCTGAGCTGCCGACAGTTTTTCACCGAAATAGAATATGGCGATTGCATTAACGGCTGCGAGTTGCAGGAGCGCCGATAGAGTAAATGCCGACGCCATGCCAAAGTCACGTACCAGCCGCAGCATGATCAGGTTGCCAATGGTGTATAAAATCAGCGTAAGCACCATCTTCAGAAGTGTGGGCGATATCGCCCAGTGTTTTGCTCCGATGGCAGCAAGCAAGAATACTAATGTTGACGCTGCAAGTTGCAGCACGCCCGAAATCGCCATTTTATTTTATCCTGAAAGGCTTCACCTAAGGAAACCTGATAGCACCGCTTCGCAGCATGCGCTAACCGGGATTTGTACCCTCCGATTGATCCAGCGCATGAGGTGAGGGTTGTTGCGCCCCGGACCTTTGTCGGATGTTCTCGGGATGAGAAACGCCGCCTTTATTGGTCATCCCGCATGCTGAAGGGCATCTGACTCCCTAACTCCCATGCCAGCGGCAAATAGCGACGGCTTTAAAATTGTCGCTGGAGTACTGCTGCCAGTAGACAAAGATAAATTTCGAAGGCTGCACGACCTATTCTTAACACAAGAGGCCGTCCGATCTTCCCGTTGCCCTGCTTCTTCTCTTTTGTTCATTGATACGGCGCTTGGCGGTGCGAATGTCTTTTTCTTGTTTCCGCTCCAGCGCCCTTTCGCGGTTGACCGCCAGCGTGCTGAGAACACCCGGATCTGTAATTCCCCGGTCACTGAAGTTCATGATGGTGGTGGCCAATCGGCTGCTATGTTCGTGGTTATGGGGATGACGGTTCAAAGCGTGGGAAGCCAGGCGGTGAGCTTCGATCAATATCTGCGAGTGAGCGCTGCCGTATCCAAGTTCCTGAAACGTTGAGATAGACACCGATTTCTCCTCTGAATTCAATTTTTTGACTCGACAACCTCAACTTCTTCGCGGGAGCGAGGCGGCGAGCCTGCAGTCAGTGAAGTGTCAACGCCTCTGACAGCAAGACACTCAACAACCTTACTCAAAGAAAGTTCCCTTTCGCGTGCGCAAATCAGAAAACTGACCGCGTTTAACAACTTGAATGAACCGAGCTGGACGTGTCGTCATGTCCCTGAACAAGAGTTTTACCAAGGTAGCGAACAACGTTGCCATAGCGGCCGGTCATCCGTCACATTCATGATATGCGTCGCGTCTGTGCTCGGCTGGGCAATTACAGGTCCGATATTTGGATTTTCCGAAACCTGCCAGTTGATCGTCAACACTGGAACGACCATTGTGACCTTCCTCACCGTCTTCTTTATCCGAAACACCCAGAACCGTGACGGCGCAGCGATACAAGCAAAGCTTGATGAAGTCATTCGCGCAAGCGAGGCGAAAAATAACTTCATCGGGATTGAGCGCTTGACTGAGAACGAGGTCGAGGAATTTCGCAAAAGATGTGAGAAGACGGCGGAGGAAGCTGCCGAGGAGAAGCAGGCGACTTAACCTTCTATCGTTCGCCGGTATAAGGTGCAGCAGTCCGAGGCGCTCTGGTTGTTCGGGAAGTTGATCAATGTTCCGCCTGCCAACCTTATCGACAAACATGTTTATTCGCCAGATTTCCAAAGCCTGTTGAAGAGCGCTCACGTCGATACGCTCATCATGTCTGGCGGGGACACGGATGTATGCGTTCTCGCAACTGTTCTTGGTGCGGTTGAAGTGGGTTCTCAGCGCAATCCGAAGAATCCGAGGATAGCGACGACTATAACAACCGCGCCAACAAGCCAGATCAAATTATTCATTGGAAACTCCTATTTATGCGAACTACTTGATAGGAGAATGCGCCAAGTCCTGGTTCGTTCCCGTAGCGACGACCACGGTCCTTGAATGAGCAACTCACTTGGAACAAGGCCGCCCACCGCAATGGCGGAACTCTCCGCTTGGAACACTAATCGATAAAAAATCGGAACAAAAGACTGCTTCCATGCTAGTGTTCGTGTCGATTTGGAGGTGACCCGTTGGCTCCTATGAACATAGAAGACGGATGGGTCGATCGCCGAACAGGCATGTTGGAGTACAAGTGTTCGGACGGCGACTCTTTTTAGAACGAAAGGCGCTCGCGTGAACGCCGTGACAAGCTGCTCTACTCTTCCCACTTGAGGGTGTCTTTCCCGCAGTGATTTCCGCGAAACTTCTTTCATAACCGTTATCCGGACAACTTTCGGATCGACTCGCCCCGTAACATTGCTGCTCTACAGGCCTATTGGGTAGCGCACAGCTATGTCATTCCCGATGGAACGACCGATGCGCAGATCGTAGCTGCAACGTTGCGCGGCTCTCTCGTCATCGATCGTTACGAACCCAAGTTTTCAGGAACTCGAACCGGTGGATACAACCAAGATCGTGCATGGCCGCTCACCGGTGCTGTGACCTATTACGGACAGAAAATCCCGTCCGATGCTGTATCCCAGTCCATTATCAATGCTTCTTACGAGGCTTCATTTCTGGAATTGATCAATCCTGGCAGCCCCTTTCGCCAGTCGTCACAGGCAATTCCATTACGAAGAAGGAAAAGGTCGGGGAGTTCGAAGTCGAGTATGCTATATCGAGCAGCACTTCACCGGCTGACATGGTTGCAGCAGCTACGCCTGTAGTGATCATTGACGGATTGCTTGGGCAGTTCTTCTGCCAGATTACGCCGTGGGCTCTGGTAGTCTGATTGTTAACCCCGACGATTATTAATCAGTTCGATAACTAACGGCTTTGTTATCTCTCCGTTTATCATAGGGTTTGAGAGCAGATGAATAGTTTCTTGTGTCCATTCGGTTGTTTCGTCAAATACAACGTCCTCGCGAACTTCAAGGGCATCAGCCCAGTTTGCAACGTCTTGCGCGTTCAGTTCATCATTAAGAAAGCGCCTTAGCACTGAAATGACGTGATCCTCGAAAATCACATATGGCTCGCCGTTATAGTCCCAATCGAACCGGGATAAATGTTCAAGAGATGTTGCAATAGGCTGACTGAAGCGAATTAATCGCTCGACAATAGCCAATCGCATTTCATTTGGTTCTTGCGCCATAGGCATCCAGTTGCTGTGTCAAAGCATAGATAGCATAAAAATGGCAAAGTTCGATTACGCCCGCGCTCAGTCAACAGCTTTGCGTCTGCTGGATAAGTTCGGCGCTGCCGGCTCTATCGTGCGTGACATGCCGGGTAATGCCCCGATCTACGATCCGGGCGAGCCAGTGCCCGCGCCGTATCCATGCGTTGCGGCCGTACTCGCTATTGAACTAAAAAATGTTGACGGCACTCTCGTCAAGTCAACGGACAAGACAGCCTAGGCCGCTGCAAAGGGTCTCGCTATCGAGCCAATCACGACTGACCGGCTCATGTTCAACGGCAAGAGTTACACCATCATCAAGGTTGCGCCACTACAACCGGCAGCGACTATCGTTTACCACAAGCTGTTCGTGAGGGCGTGACTAGATAAACTTTCCAAGTCCACGAATTGCACGGCGCAAAACAATCGCAAACAGACAGATTAATCTTGCAGTAAAATATAGACCGAACAGCATGAGGGTGTTGTTGTAAACATCCGTTCCTTCAGTAAAATAGCTCCATGTGACCCCTGCACACATGACAACGGCCAAGGCCACCAAGCCCCAATATAACTGCGCAGCAAACAGATTGAGCATTGTATACTTCATTGCGTTGAGTACTCGTCCATACGTGACAGGATTGCACCAATCCCCAAGGTGATACTTCCAAAGCCAATTCCGGCGGTTCCGAATAGTTGATGAAGAACAGATTCAGCGAACACAATGCACCAGATGCCAACTGATAACTGAACTGCGCCTAGAGCATAAACTACCGTTTTTGTAATCTTTTTGAACAATCGAAATTCTCCATCTGCTTCACAGCGGCGAACGTAACACGAGCTGATAGGGTTTCAACATGCTCAAGCGCCTTTCAGCCCGCGAGAAGATTGAGCAGCTTATTGCCGACTTCGAACCGCTCCTGCGCAATGCCTTCATGGAAAGCGTTGCCGACATTAAGTTGAACATCCAGATCAGGCGGATAGTGGAAAGGCTGGAGCGGAATGACATAGAGGGGGCTATTGAAGCGCTGTATCTTTATCCGACAGCCTTCCGGCCATTGGGCAGGGCCGTTGCTCAGGCGTTCGAAGGTGGTGGCGTTGCTGCTGTTTCGGACATGCCGACGCTAAGAGAGCCAAACGGTGCGAAGTTATTACCCGCTTCGATATGCGCAACTATCGTGCCGAGGCGGTCTTTTGGGAACGCAGCAGCAATCTTATCGGCGGCATTGTTGAAGACATCAAAGTTGCCGCCCGTACCACTATGGAAGCAGGGCTTGTTGAGGGGCGGGGACCTCGGTCAATCGCTTTGGACCTTGCAGGCCGCATCAATCGCGTAACCGGCTCGCGTGAGGGCGGTATCCACGGGCCGTTCTGATGGTTCCATGCCCGAAACCATACCGTCCCGTAAAAACGGCCAGTGATCTGGTCAAGCGGCTCACCGCTACAGAAAGCGCTTTGAGGACTTGTTCCGCGCAAGTCGATGGCATCAGAAGCTGGCGAAGCTCCACGGCCCCTTAAGGTGCGGTCGCGCCTCATCTCAATAAACCAGCCGATTTGAGAGCGTTTTCGATCGTTTTCTTAATCGTATTGCCGCTCTGTTCGTCTGCAGGTGCTGAGTATACGTCGGCTGTCGGATTTAAAACCGAGGCGGTCTCTGTGGATTTCCCGATTAGTCCCCAAGATTGAGCAATATGCCAGGTAGATGAAGTCCCTACGTCGAGCATGAATGGCCGCGCTGACCCGACAGCGTTTTCACCGCTACTTTTTATGGGAGTGCCATGAGCCATACCGTTGATAGCGTAAGCCTCCAAAACTGTTTGACCGTCCGCATTTTGCCATTTTCGAACCTGATGTCCGTCAAGAGTGCTTTTTGAGGCAGATCGGTCTAATTCGTGCAGAATTCCCCACTGGCCAATAATTGCTTCCATATTAATCGGGTCTACGGTGGTGTCTGCCGTTCCGTGCCAGACTGATACCTTCGGCCAAGGGCCTTTGTGGTTTGAAGCCCGACGAACGTGTGCTGCAAGTGCAGCCCCATCTTCAAGTCCATGACCTCGCATTCTGTCAAATGCTTGGGGAATGGTGGATGCAGTGCCGTGTGCAATCCCCGCTATGATCGCTCCTGAATTGAATAACTCGGGATAAGTCGCCAGCAACGACGCGGTCATGGCTCCCCCTGCAGAAAGCCCCGTCACATAGACGCGCGTTCGATCAATCCGGTCGTTTTTCAGCAGGGTCTCGACCATTTGTGAAATTGAACAAACTTCACCTTCGCCGCGCGTCGTGTCACTGGTCGAAAACCAGTTGAAGCAGAGATTGGGATTATTCGTTCTTTGTTGCTCTGGGAGAAGCACGCCGAATCCGTAGCGCTCGGCAAGAAGTGACCAGCCCGAACCAACATCATATTCGTCGGCCGACTGCGTGCATCCGTGAAGAACCACAACGAGCGGAGCGTCGGGCGGCAGTTTGTCTGAGAGGTAAGTCCAACCTCGCAATTGTCCGGGATTGGAACCAAAATCAGCGAGGGGAGAAAATCGCCCTCGGTTGTTTCCGCTTCCGTTGGACAGGACGCTCTGCTGTTTATTCAACCGCCTGATTGTGTCAGAAATTGTTCTCATTGCGCGCACCTCGTTGTGAGAAATTCACATCAACTATACAGCAATGCTGCAAGTGCGAAAACGTTGCTGCGGCGCACAATAATTGTGAAATTGGCGTCATTAAGAAATGGATGAACAACCCGTTGCCGCGCAACGAGCATGAGCGAGTTTGGCATCCTACGATGCCCAGCTGGCAGGGGATCGCAAGGCGAGGATTGCTGCCAACCTGAACCTGCAGCGTCAACTTGATGAGGTGAAGCAAACCCAATCGGGGTTCTTCGGTCGGCGTGATCTCAAAATGCAGGTGCTAGACAGGCTGGAGCGGTTTGAGAGAGGCCCGCGAGCCATGACGCAATAGTTCCCCAAGCAAACATTATCCGGAATTGTCAAATAGATCGTGCCGCAATCCTTGCAGTCTAGGTTGTGGTCAAGTCTTTCCATTCCAGTGTTTTCCAGTCGTAATACAGAGCTTCATCGCTCGAAATCATATTATCGTTGTCAGCGGTCCGTCCTCGTGCGCGTACACTATCGACCAGGCTCATTTCGCGGTTCATTGCCAGCGAACTGAGAATGCTGGCAGAATGCACTCCTCCGTCGAAGAACCTCATAACCGAGCGCGCCAACCGATTGGGCTTAACTTGAGGAATGTGGCCGATATGTTGATACGCCAGCTTGTATGCTTCATCCAAGACAGCCCAGTCGTCAGATGAATATTTGTTGGCGTGAATGTCTCGGCTGGGCATTGTGGTTTCCTCGCAATATGACGAAGAGCACAGATGATCTCTCAAGCATCGAACGCCGAAATGTTGTCTCGATGCTGTGTTGACTCTACTCCTTTGTCTGAAAGAGTCCATCCTGCTCGATAACAAGGAACTAACAGCGCTGCGGTGGGTTGTATGCCAAACCCAAAGGCGACGTTGTGAATGAAAACAATCCAAAGAAAAAGCGCGACAGCGTGACAAACCTCCGCAATCAGATGCTTGAGGCAAGCTTCAAGGACGCGATGCGTTCTGCGCAAACCCCAGTGGCAACGGATAGAACTTTCAGCGATTTGTTAAAGCGTCTGGATGAGGCCGAGAAGAATCAACGCTAAATCGCCCGTATCCGCGCGATGCCGTTCTTATCTGGTGAGTTCGAACCATCAGCTCCATCTCCTTGGCCCAGCCAAGCGTCTTTAGGCGCCAAGGCAGCCCACCAGCATGCGCGTGTAGCGCGGCAGCTACTTTCCTCTTCTGCTCTGCTCCGGTGTTATCCATTCGCCGTCAAAGGCTTTT